>JAISQH010000419.1 GCA_031274385.1 Planctomycetaceae bacterium
AAAAATCTTCCTTGAGTAAAATAATAATGAACACCGTCAAAAACAGAACAAGTTAAAACCAACCTTGAATTTCTTTGCGTCTTTGCGCGCAATCCTTAAAAAATAAAAGAGACAGTTACAATTGATTGATGGCGGGCGCAAGCGTACGAAAAGAATCAATCATTTCGGAGACAATCATTTCGGGGGCAAGCCCCCGTCGCTAACGAATGAAGCACCCATCGTTGGCATTGTCTCTTGAAAACACCGATAATCGGAGTAAAATAACGAACTAATTGCTAAAAACAATGAGCCGTACAACATGGCGTTTTTTCATTGTGTTTTTCCTGTTTGTTTAGCCGGGCGTCTAAAACGCCGGAGAAAGAGTCATTCCGTGTCCGAACTTGTTTTTGCCCAAGGTTATTCGTTGACGCAATTGTTGGTGATCCTTTTTATTGCGTGGGGAATTACCGCGTTTTTCTATTGGCGTACCTTTACAACATTGACGCACCGACGATTTGCAACGCTGTTATTATTACGGTTTATTTCTGTTGCCGCCGTGATTTTTCTCCTTTTTCGACCGATGCTTCAATATTCAAAAGAACAGATTCAACGGAAATCAATTGCGTTTGCGGTTGATACTTCGGCGTCGATGGGAATTTCAGACGGAGCCGGAAATGCCGCCGGTCAAAATGAAGACGGAGCGTTGCGAGTTCAGATTCGGGTTGATCAGGTTAAGGAAAAAATTAAAACATGGTCGGCAAAACTCGAAAAAGATTTTTTGCTTCATCTCCTTGAATTTTCCGATCATGTGACGAATTTACAAGAAGTGGCACTGGCTCCGACACTCAAAGCCGAAGGAACTTCCACATCGCTTTCCGCCGGAATTAATGGTGCAAAATCGATTATGGACGGTACGAAAAAGGTTCCGGTGAAGGAAATTGAGGCGTTGTTCCTTTTTTCGGACGGTCAGAACAATACGGCTCGTAACCCGATTACCGATGCGAAAAATCTTGGAGTTCCGATCTATTCGATTGGAGTCGGCACCGGTTTGAAAAGCAGTTCGTCGTTTAAGGATGTTCAAACCAGCGACATTCGTGTTCCCGAACGTTTAACGTTCAATAACAAGGCTCGAATCACTGCCGGAATTGATGCGGTCGGACTCGAAGGTCGAACCGTCAAAGTTATTCTCGAAGAAGATACCACATTTGCAACGGAACCGGTTCGCGGTAAAAACAAGAATCAGGAAACGAATCAAACAACCGAAACGCCGGACAATTCCGTTGCGCCAACCGCCGCCGGAACGTTACCGGCGGATGCCGCCGCTTCAAAATCGCGCCGCCGCAAAATTGGTGAACAAGAATTGATGTTGGATGCGATTGAGGGTGTACAAGATGTTGTGTTTGAGTTTAAACCGGAAAAGGTGGGGCGGACGCTTTACATAGTTCGGGTTGAACCGCTTGCCGATGAAGCGATTCAGGAAAACAACGAACGCCAAACCGCCGCGTTGGTCGTCGAACCCGGAATGCGTGTCTTTTATCTTGAAGGAACATTGCGACCGGAATACGGAGCCATTTCGCAACGTTATCTTGCTAAAGACCCTGACATTGAATTTTGTGCGATGGTTCAGATCAAACCGAATGTTTTTGAACAACAAACGAACATCGAAGGTTTCAAGTTAAAGGGACTTCCGACTGATCAGGAAACAATTGATTCGTTTGACGTTTTTATTATTGGCGATATTGACAGTTCGTATTTTAAACCGGAAATTCAGGAAATAATTGTGACACGGATTCGCAACGGGGCGGGACTTATCATGCTTGGCGGTTATCATTCGCTTGGACCCGGCGGTTACGGCGGAACGCCGATAGGCAAGATATTACCGGTGATTGTTGGTAATCGTGACATCGGTCAGTTTTCCGAAGAATTTATGCCGAAATTAACGCCGGACGGTGTTTCGAGTAACATTTTTGCGAACATTTCCGATTTTTTTCCGTCAACACTCGGAGCGGCAACAAAAGAAGGATTACCGATGTTGGCGGGTTGTACGCGAATTCAAACGTCCAATCCGGCAGCAACCGTTTTGGCAACATGTCCGGCGGTTCGGGTTTCTGTTCCCGGCGGTGGTGAAACGGAAATGCCTGTCATGGCTTCGCAACCAGTTGATCAGGGGCGTACTGTGGTGTTCACCGGCGACACCACACGGCGTTGGCAACAAGGTCCGCGTGCAATGAATCAGGACACGCCGTTCATGCAATTTTGGGGACAATTAATCCGTTACGCCGCCGGACGTGAAGGAGCCGTTGTTCGGGAAGCCGGCGTTTCGGCATCCATCGATAAAGCCTATTACGAACCGGAAGAAACCGTTACAATCTCCGCAACCGTTAAAAATGCCGACGGTGAAGGTACGGAAAAAGCGTCGGTTTCCGGTACAGTTATTCGGTCTGACGGCAAGCAGGATGAAGTCAAACTGGAAATCGTTCAGGGAACACCGGGAAAATATATCGGAACCTACGAACTAAAAACAATCGGACAACAAGAAATGAAAGTAACAGCAAAAGTGGACGGACTTGTGTTGAATGCTTCTGAAAAAATGATTTTCGACGTAGGGCGTCCCAATATGGAATTTGACCGGCTTGATTTGAACGAAGAATTAATGACAAAAATTGCCGACGCTTCCGGTAACGGACGTTATTCCCACATTACAACAGCCGACTTTTTAATTGATCAGTTGAACCGCGATGTTACGAAACGGAAAGTAATCGAACAAATTCCTCTCGCTCCGCCACTTCTATTCTGGGCAATTTTTGTCACACTATTGACCATCGAATGGGTATTGCGGAGACGTTATCACCTGAGATAAATGTCCGAACAAGATTAAAAGGGTTGTTATGATTGATAGGATAGCCGTTAGTATTTTCCATCCTGTCCATTTTTTAATCCTTTTAATCGTGTTCAGACAAATGTTCAGACGAGTATTTAAGTTTATTATTGTACAATCGTTTATATTCTAAGCTCATAGCGCCGAAGTTTATTAGTAACCCATCTGCAATATTATAGGCTTCCAGATAATTAATGGCTTGGCATTTATGGACATTTTCGATTTTTTCAAGGGCTTTCAATTCGACCATGATACGATTTTCGATAAAAAAATCGACACGGCGAGTTCCTATTTTTTCATCCCGATAAAAAATATTCATTTCCAATTCCCGCTCGAAAGAAAGTCCGGCATATCTCATTTCGATTGCCAAAGCCCGTTGGTAAATGACTTCCTGAAAACCATTGCCAAGCGTGTTATGTACTTGCATTGCACAACCAATAATCTTAAACGTTATTTCGTTTATGGACATAGTAAAACCTTTTTGTCTGAACGGATTCAAAAGATTAAAAAACGAATACGATAAGAGACATTATAGACTATTCTATCAATCTTGACAATCTTTCTAATCATGTTCAGAAACGATCATTCCGCTCTTCCTCATTCATAAATGGACGAAAAAACTGTCACAGTAAAACTCTGACTAAAATTTTCGTTTGCCGATTATTGTTCCCATTTCTCAATTCCTCCATTCCAATATCCGTTCAAAAATGAAAACTCTGTTTGATGCTACATTGGTTGCAGTAGAAGGGTTATCCAATCCGATGGCGAAATCACAGGTTCTTACGGAGCTTGCCCAAGCCCAATTCGATGCCGGTTTGATTGAAGAAGCCTTGAGCGTTATCGGTAAAATTCCCAACCGTAACGAAAAACGACATGCTTTGTTCCGGTTATCACTTCGTGCGGTTCAGGAGAATAAAACCGAACATTTATTCCGGTTTGTTCAGATGATGATTGAAGTTGATCCGAAATCAATGCCGTCAGCCGGACGGCTTGCCCACTCACTTCTTGAAACAGGAAATCTTGCAAAAGCGATGAAACTGGTTCGAATGATCGAAAATCCGTTTGATTCCGAGCGAAACCGTTACGATTTTATCGCAAAATTTATTGAACTTGCTGAAAAAGAACAACTTGACAACGCCCGATTATTTCTTGAAACATTTTTGGATACGGATTATCGTGACTGGGGAAGTTTGGCGTTGGCAAAGCGGTTTGCATTTTTGGGACAATGGGCGGAGGCTGAAAAAATTGCGGAGTCTTTTTCATTTCCGCAACGGCAATCGTGGGCATTTTATGAGTTGAGCCGCTTGGCAACCGGTGAAAAGAGGACTCTGTTTTTGGTTCGGGCAGGGGAAATTCTTGAAACGATTTCCATTGAACCGGAGTTGGCGGAATCAATGGCGATTCAGTCCCGTATTCTTGGTAAAACAGCATTAAAAACAGGAAACACCGAGTTTGGCAACCGTCTTCTGGAATGGAGTGAGGCGGCGGCAACGCAAATTTCCGTACCGATACGTTGTTTCCGTGCGCAATATTTTCTTGCTAAAGTTCTTCGGGAAATGGGACAAATACATTCTGTTCAGGAATATCTTGATTCGGAAAAATGGAGGCAATTGAACATATCCGGTTTGGATCGAAGCCGGATTGGAGTTTGGCTTGCCGAAACCGAGCCGGTAAATGATTTAACCGCCTGGATTGCTGCCATTCGGGACGCCGGTCAAACGGAAAAAGAAACCGCCGACATTATCCGGGCGGAGCGGATTGTCGAAATTCTCAAACGATTTTCTTTTCGCGACAAAAACATGCCGCCAAGCGGTGAACCGGAACAAGATGCTTTTCGTCTTTCCGCCGAAGAGTTTGAAGAATATTATTTCAGTGCCTTTACGATTCAGGATTGCCATTGTTGAAACAACTGAAAACGTAACTAAAAATGTAACGGTTTATTCTCTGCCTCTCAGCGTCTTTTCGTGCAACAAAAATCAATGCGGAATGATTTTCAAGGAAGACCTTTTATTGATTTCAGATCAATTTGTTCAAAACCGCGTTTCAATGCCGGTGATTCGGGTTTAAGTTGGAAGTTGAAATGATCAGGATCAACAAACAACGGATCGGCAATGA
>JAISQH010000422.1 GCA_031274385.1 Planctomycetaceae bacterium
GAATGCTTGGCTTTTTGGCTTCGACAAAAAACAACCGGTTACCGCCGCCTAATCGAAACGCATAATCAGGCGATTTTGTTGCGCCGTCAATTTTGACTTTGTCCTCGTGAATGACTTCGCGGTTCGACTCGGAGTAACCGGCTTCGTTGTCAATATCCCAACCAAGAGCCTTGAACAACGGATTGATAAAATCTTGCCGCGTTTGTGCTTCGTTGTAGTCGATATTTTCGTAACTTTCAATCTGCAACGAAAACTTTTCGACAAGTTCATCAATCTTTTGATAAGCGGCTTCTTTTGTGATCATTTTATTTTAATCCTGAATACTTTGGAGATTGTGACATAGTGATTTATTTTGTTGCGTATTTGTGAATCGTTACTTTGTTATTATATCATTTGTTTGTCGTGCCGCAAGTTCGATTTCGCGCGGTTCCAGCAGAAGGATTGGCGATGCAGACGGCAGATAATCGAGCAATGACGCTCCAACCGCTTCGTTCGGCAGCAATCGGGTCAAATCAATTTTGTCAATGTTTTCAAGCGACCGTTGCGTAACAAGATCAAAACGGCGGATCGATTCGATTTCGTCATCGAAAAACTCAACACGAATCGGTTGTTCCCAATCGGGTGCAAAAAGATCGAGAATAGACCCGCGAACCGCAAATTCGCCGGGCAAATCAACCGCCGGCGTATTATAGTAACCGCTTTCAACAAGAAACCGGCGTAACTGTTCAGGATTGACCCGATTTCCAACTTGAAGCGTTTGCGTTCGTTCGCTAAGGAGTTCTTTCGACGGAACCGGTTGTAACAACGACAAAATAGGCGCAACAATAATGAGTTGTGAATAAACCGTATCGGATCGTTCGGATTGTTTAAATAATTGTTGAGATAATTGTTTCAGTACACGAATCCGTTGACCGAATAAATCGTCCGCCAATGCTAAAACATCGTTTTTCTGTTCACAAACTGATGTCCGGTTTTCCAATGCCGGAAACAGCAGATTATTTGAGGTTGGTGAAAAAAGTTCGAGATCATCCGTGATTTGCTCGGCTTGTTCTGTTGCGGCGGTGAGAATCAGAATCGGCATGTTTCCGGCTTGCCGAATCGCGGCGGCAGCAAGTGCGCAGGCTCCCCCCTGAACTCCATCCACAGAAATCGGCTTTCCCGACCAAAGTTCGGAAACCGCTTCGGCAAACGGTGCATGACCCAAAAGAAGTTGAGAAAATAAAGGAATCGTATCGGACACAGTATATTGTTGCAATAAAAATTTGAATTTGATTCGACAGGCATGATTTTTTGTACTCTTAGTAATTGAATATCCTTGTTTTTAATACAAAATTCTTTGTCTTATTTTCTTATCCGTACGCTCCCATACCAAAGAAAAGAGTTTTTTTCAAAAGACGATAAACCCAATAATTTTCAGGAATTTCCTCGCCGGGAAGAAAATGTGACGTTTTTGGAGTTGCGGCGTCCAACTCGGCGAGAAAATCGCGACCACTAAGATCAACAATCTGTTCTTGTCGGAAAAATCCTGCTAACTCTTGCGGACGATCAATCAGAACACAACCTTGTGACCGTTCGCCATCGTACTGATCGCGAATAAACTGTTGAAAACGTCGCAAAAATTGGCTTTCATTAATGGTTTTATAAAAATCACCTTCGTTATCGTTCAAAAAATTCCGAGCAACAGTCAACGGCGGACATGGTTCAATACTTCCCTTTGCCCCGACAACAAAAGCCATTCCTTTCGACGCGGGACAAACCGCCCGCCCTTGCGCATCCCAATAGGTGTCGATGAGAATAATCGGCATTTTACGCCGCAACCGAAGTAATCGTTGCCGTAATTCCAACAGTTTTTCCCGATCAACCGCAAGATCAGAATCCGTTCCCACCGGACGATAAACATAAAACCAAAGATACATCGCTCCGAGTTCGATGAATTGCCGAACATAAACTTCGGTCAAAACCTGGTCGAAATTTTGTGCAGTAACAACAGTGGCAACTCCGTAGAGTAACTTTTGCCGATGAAGTTCCCGGCAACCATTGACGGCATTAATAAATGTACCGGAACCACGCCGGGCGTCATTTTCGGTTTCAAAACCGTCAATACTCACCAACGGCGAAACATTACCAAGATTTTTGAGACGTCTGACATTATTCGTATCGAGAAATTGACCGTTCGTAATAACTTGAAAATAGGCTTCTGGATGATGTTCGATCAACTCCCACATTGTCGATGTTAAAAACGGTTCACCGCCGAGAAGCGTGTAAAAATAAACGGAATGTTGCTGACCGATTTTGATAACCCGTTCCATTTTGTCAACAGGAAGTAAATCCGGTAAAATTGTACGTTCCTGTTCCGAAGTAACCCAACAACCGCGGCAACGTAAATTACAAGCGTTGGTCAACGAAAAAAACAAAAACGGCGGAAAAAGAATGCCACGCTTGTTCCGTTTGTTGAAAGCACGGAGTGCGAAAAATCCCTTGAAACACCAAAGCCAAGCCGCCTTGAAAAGAAGACGCAAGGAAACATTCCTAAAACATCGAACAATAAAACCAAAAAGCATCGCGGTAAATGAATGATAGATTTTGAATTATGAACTATAAATTATAAATTGCGAAAAACAGTAACATGATCTTGAAGATTTGAAGAATTGCGTACGCTTTCTAATTTTCCGTATCAAGTTTGTTGAGACGAGATTCAATTTCTGGCACATTATTAATATTGTCACAAGTAAAATTCATAAAACAATAACTGTTTTTAAGAAAAAAAAGAACCATTTTAAAATAAACAATTACAATTATTATTTTGTTTCTGAAAATGTGTAAGTGTACGTTACACGATTTTTTTGTACTTTCCGCGCCGATGTCCGAATCGGTTTGGGTCTTTGGTTTTGAGCATTTCTTCGTAGGCGGAAAAATTACCGTTGAACCAAACGACATTGCCGCCGCCTTCAAAAACAAGAAGGTGCGTACAAATCCGATCAAGAAAAAACCGTTCGTGCGAAATAACAATCGCACAACCCGCAAAATCAATAAGTGCTTGTTCCAAAACCCGCATTGTATTGACATCCAAATCGTTTGTCGGTTCATCAAGTAACAACAAGTTGCCGCCGCGTTTCAATAATTTTGCCAGATGAACCCGATTCCGTTCACCGCCGCTGCACTGCCCCACCAATTTTTGTTGCTGCATACCACGAAAATTGAAACGCGAAACATACGCCCGGCTGTTCATTCGGATTGTTCCGAGTTCGATCATATCCTTACCGTCGGTAATTTCCTGAAACACGGTGTTTTCGTCGTTTAATGCGTCACGCTGCTGATCGACGTATGCCAACTGAACCGTCGAGCCAAGTTCCAGTACACCGGAATCCGGTTGCTCCTCGCCGACAATCATTCGTAACATTGTTGTTTTACCGGTTCCATTCGGTCCGATAACACCGACAATGCCGCCGCGCGGAATGTCAAACGAACAATCGTCAATCAAAACAGTTCGTTTATCGGCAATATCGTAACCTTTTGAAATATTTTTGAACGACAATACCTTGTCACCAAGTCTTGAGCCCGGTGCGATTTGAATAATGGTATCACTTTTATCATCCCATGTTTGCTGTGAAACGAGTTTTTCGTAAGCGTCAACACGGGCTTGGTTCTTTTGAAGACGTCCTTTGTGTGCCATTTGAATCCAATCGAGTTCGCGTTGTAACGTTTTCCGGCGTTGCGATTCCTTTTTTTCCGTAACACGCAGCAACTCCGCTTTTTGCGCAAGCCACGACGAATAATTGCCTTCAAACGGAATTCCCCGTGTATTTTCCAGTTCGAGAATCCATTTTGTGATATTGTCCAGAAAGTACCGGTCATGCGTTA
This sequence comes from Planctomycetaceae bacterium, assembly GCA_031274385.1. Classification (GTDB taxonomy): domain Bacteria; phylum Planctomycetota; class Planctomycetia; order Pirellulales; family Thermoguttaceae; genus WRKP01. The sequence continues at coordinate 3,862 of JAISQH010000422.1, forward strand.
CGATAATAACGGTTCCCGGATAATCGCGTAATGTTTCTTCGAGCCAATGAACGGTTTCGGCGTCGAGATGATTTGTTGGTTCGTCGAGGAGCAGCAAGTCGGGCTTTTCGAGCAACGCCATGCAAAGAGCAACACGGCGGCGTTCTCCGCCGGACAATTTTCGCACAAAAACGTCGTCCGGCGGCAAAACCAGTGCATCGGCGGCAATATCAATGGTTCGGTCAAGTTCCCAACCGTTGACGGCATCAATTTCCTCTTGAAGTTTGCCCATTTTTTCCATGAGTTCGTCAAACTTGTCCGCTTGGTCGGGGTCAGCCATTGCGGCGGAAACTTCATTGAAGGCGTCGATTTTTTTCTGAATCGGAGCAACTGCCGTGAGCAGATTTTCACGAACGGTGGCATCGAGCAGGAGTTCGGGTTCTTGGGCGACGTATTTCACTCTCATTCCTTTGGCAAGTGTTGCTTCGCCGTCAAAATCAGTGTCGATTCCAGCCATTATTTTGAGCAATGTCGATTTTCCGGCACCGTTTTCGCCAACGATCCCGATTTTCGCACCGTAATAGAACATCAAACCAATGTTCGACAACACCGCCTTTTCTCCAAACCGCTTGGAGACATTGTGCATTTCAAATATAAAATGAGGAGCCATTTATTTTTGGGATTTGTGATTGGTGGTTTGGGGTTTGTGATTTGGAAGAAATGAAATTATCCACAAAATCAGTGAAAATTCAATGTCCACCGTTGTTACTTTATTATTAGCGTTATGAACAGGCAACGGAACCATCGACACGCAAATGATTCGCGCTTCCGTGATGCCAGTGGGAAGCACTGGCAATGGTAACTGTTCTTTTCATTTGCCCGCAAAGACGCAAAGAATTAAACGGACTTCTTTTTTGCATTGCCTCCGGTTATCCATTTTTGAAAAATATCCTGTTGGAAAAATTGTTTTTTTCATTTTGTTTTCGCTCTTTACTGTAACGGTTCTAATTGTTATGATTCGGTGATTTTTCTTGTGAAAAACGTTTTTGTGAAGAGTCACAATGAGAACCAAACCGAAAACAAGTTCCCGACAAAAAGCGATAATAATTGCCATGATTGCGGTTTGCGCGTTGTGGGTGGTTGGTTGCGGCACAACGAAATGGAGCGATACCACCCGAACCGGAACAGAACAACTCCTCATTAGTAATGCCATTGATAGCGCGGTTGGGAAAATTGATTTTAGCCCCATCGGTGACAAACGCATTTTTCTCAAAACCGATGCCATCAACGAATCAATCGATAGTAAATATCTCACAATGGCTCTCCGGCAACACATGGCTGCCAACGGCGGTGTGATCTGTGACAAAGAAGACGATGCTGATTATATTGTCGAAATTCGGGTTGGTGCCATTGGAACCGACCGCGATGACATGTTGATCGGTGTTCCGGCTCTGACTTTTCCCTCCATTCCCGGCTCAGGCATTTCCGCCAGCACCATTCCCGAAATTCCCGTCATCAAACGAACAAAACAACGCGGTGTTGCCAAAATTGCGCTGTTTGCCTACAACAAACACACAGGGCGTCCGGTGTGGGCGTCCGGCAATAACCAAAGCGAAAGCCAAGCCCGTAATCTTTGGTTTGTCGGCACCGGGCCTCTGACTCGCGGAACAATTTACAACGAAACCACCTTCGCCGGTCATCATGTACCGGAATTTTTTGAAAATAAAAATGACCGGCGTTTGAAATCCTTCGCCGACCGCGCCGTCGTTTTCCGTGAACTGCCTAACGAACCGACATTGAAAAACAAAACCAGTCAACCGAATCAGTCTGACAAAATTGAAAACATGGAGCAGAACATGAGCCAAAACATGAACCAAAAAATTTCACAAACAAATCGGGCGATTGTTTCCACAACGGAGATTCCGCGATATTCCGACGCCGCAACAGTTGTTTCGCCTGTTTTACCCAATATTTCGCCTCCTATTTCGTCCCCCCCCATTTTTCCGCCGATTTATCAGTCGTCCGTTCCCACCGCACCCAATCAATAAAGCCTAAAGGAATTCCACCCTGTCATAAATGTTGCCCTTTGCTGGCAAAACTTAATATATTGTGGCAGAGGATAGAGTATAAGTCATAACCGGTGTCTCGTTTGCCAATCGGTAGTCTTCAAAATCCGAAACAAACAGGAATTTGCAAAGTGCAATATGTCAACATCAATAGAGGCGAAGACGTTTCATGAATGGGTTCAACGTCGCGGATTGGGAGCGGCAACAGTTCGCGGTTTTCTGAATCTGCTTGAATTTCCGTATTTTTCTGCGATGGTGTTGCGGAATTTCCTGTACGATTCCGGTGTTTTCCCGACACATCGGTTGGCAATTCCGATTGTTTCCGTCGGCAACCTGACGCTTGGCGGCACCGGAAAATCGCCGATGGTGGCTTGGCTTGGTCGTTTTTTTCTCGATCACGGACTCCAACCCGGTATTATCAGTCGGGGTTACGGTCAGTCGGCAAACGGTGTGAACGACGAATTTCTTGAACTGGCTTTTCGTTTGCCGTCGGTTCCCCATCGTCTGAACCGCAACCGGATTGCTGCCGCTTCTGATTTTCTCAATTCAAAAAACGCGGACATCTTGATTCTTGACGATGCTTTTCAACATCGGCGGATTGCCCGTGATTTTGATCTTGTTTTGCTTGATGCTTCGGAGCCGTTTGGTCACGAACATATTTTTCCGCGCGGAACGCTTCGGGAATCGACAACAGGGTTACGCCGGGCGGACGCGGTTTTCCTTTCCCGTGCGGATTTGGCGGATGAAACGCAACGCCGGAGAATCCGTGACCGGGTACTGGCAATCGCTCCGAATATTCTTTGGGGCGAAATCGTTCACGAACCGCAATCGCTCCTTTCCATTGCAAAATCGGAAACGCCTCTTTCCGAAATTCACGGTAAGCGAATCCTTGCGTTCTGCGGCATCGGCAACCCCAACGCGTTCCGACAAACGTTGGAATCTTGCGGGGTTTGTGTGGTCGAATTGGTTCCGTTTCCCGATCACCACCGGTTCAAGCCGGAAGACCTTGACCGTTTGGAAAAAATCGCCTGCCAAAAAAAGGTGGATTCGATTCTTTGTACGATGAAAGACCTTGTCAAAATCGAACACCTCACACCGATTGCCATTCCCATTCAAGCCGTACTCATCAAAATCCGCTTCCTCACCGGCGAAGAAACCTTCCAAAAACATCTCAAAGAACACTTGACCGCCTTCCAAACTTCAAGGGAACTTCTAAAAACTTATTATTTTACCTAAAAATTATTTGTAAGTCCCTTATTTTTCAATGCGAGATTTGTGAAAAATAAGGTTTTTAGAAGTTCCCTAATACAAGAACCAATTACGCAAGTTATCACAGTAACAGCCAAAGCAGCAACCAGTTTGATCCAAAAGAAATTTTTTCTTGATGCTTCACTCTTTGGCAATTCCAGAGTTGTCAGAGCCGGTTGCGTTGACTCCAAAGACGTTTCTGAATCCGATGATTTTGATTCGTTCATAGCAGAGCAATTTTGAACAACTTGCCGTTTTACGTTTAGATTTTAGCGGTTTCGCGATCTTTTTCAAATTCGAGAACATTTCCTTTTTCATTCCAACGAATTCGGGAAACGAAATTTTTGATGAGCAGAACACCGCGTCCTGAAGCAATCATAATATGTTCCGGGTCGGTCGGATCGGGAACGGTGTTGGGATCAAACCCGGAACCTTCGTCTTCAATACGAACATAAATCCGTTGCCCATTCAACCGGCAGGAAAAATAAACTTGTTTTGTCGGATCGGAATGGTTACCATGTTGAACGGCGTTGGTGAGAGCTTCCTCCAACGCCATATTGACGGCAAACTCTTCTTTGTTGTTCCAACCGCCCAGTTTAATTTGTTCCATTACCTGCTCAATGAGATCATGAGCGATATTCATGTCGCTTGGAAAAGAACAATCTTTTGACCAATTCCATAATTGGGCGTCCGAATCCATGGGTTGTACTCCAAAGCCTTGCAGCCATAAAAATACACTCCGGGGACAATGTGTTTCGGCAACATCCCCGGGCTTTTTATTATTGATTGAGTGACAGAATTCCCGCTCGTTTGTTTATTTATCCGTAACAACCGTAAAGGAACGAACTCCTTCATCTTCGTTTTTCTTAATCTGAAAAACGTTATCGAGTCGGGTAATTCGGAACGCTTCCATGATGTTATCGTCGATTCCGCAAAGCAACAGCGAGGCT
>JAISQH010000444.1 GCA_031274385.1 Planctomycetaceae bacterium
AAACGCAACAACAAATTGATATTGAACAGATACTTGAAAAACGAAAACAGGCGGAAATGAATTGGGAGAAGAAAGTGGAGGCGTGGCGAGCTGTTTTGCCGAATCATGCCAAAGCGAAAAGTGAAATACTGGCAATTACCGATCCATTGGCAACAACAGCACTTTGGAACGCGTTGTCGGCGGAACGAAACGAGGACACACGAATTTTGTTGCTTAAAGCCTTGTCGAATATTGGTACTTCAACGGCACTTCACAGTATTGCCCGTTGGTCGATGAATACGAACGAAAATGCCGAAGTTCGCCAGACATGTTTTGATGAAATCCGCAGACATCCTGCGGCGAAACAGGCACTTGTCGGGTTTTATGCGTCGCATTTGAATCCGCAGCACGATGTACCAACAATCAATGCGGCGGCGTTGGCGTTGGGTGAAATCGGCGGACGTTCGGCGATCCCGCAATTGATTGACGCTTTGATCACGGTGCATACTGAAACAAAAATAATCAAAGCACCGGGACCGGCTTTTGGGTCGTTGGGCAATACAACCGGAACGCAATTTGGTTGGGGCAGTCAAAAGGTTTCCGATGTTCAGACAAGCCGGAACCAGGAAGCACTCACCGCGTTAATCAAACTCACCGGCGTCAACTTTCAATTCAACAAAGACGCATGGCGAATCTGGCTGATCGAATCACGCCGAACCACCTCATTCAATGCCCGACGCGGTTAAAAATCACTGATTATTTATTCTAAGTCAAAGAGTTTGCTTTTATTTCAGTTTTGACCAACGGGCTTCTTTTTCTGTGAATGCTTTATTTCGGTTGTCGATGAAGTTGAAGACGGTTTTACCCAATTTGGCTTCGCCGCTGGAAAACGTCTCGGCAATGGTCATTTCGGTTTTTGATTCCTCTTTGTCCGTTTTGACTGTTTTGGTTGTCGGGTAATTAACAATCTCGAAATGGGCTTCCAACTTTTCATCTTCGTTCTTTTCAAGCAACGCGGCACGGATTTTCTCGGCAATTCCCTGACCGGACACATCGTTGTTCGGAACGGCAAAAAGAACCGCAAGATTGGTTCGCATCCATTTATTGTTCGAAAATGCTCTTGGCATGTCGAATCTCGGATCAAGTTCGGTTGGCGCAATCATAACGAGCGTTTTGGTGAACCGGTCAGAATCCTTGTCTTTCCAATCCTGTACTGTTCCCCAAGCGGCTAAAGCTGCACCGCGACCAACTCCAACAACAACCAAACGATTCAGATTGACCATGCCTTCCGCATGAACCCGCTCCAACGTCTCACGCAAAAACAACACATCATAGACCATTCTTGAATAGTCTTCCTGTTGAAATTCTTCGGCAAGATAATCAATCAATTTTGTCGAAGCCGGTTCTTTTAAAACCTGCATCGGCACATATTTTGGTTTTTGACCGCGTCCGCCTCCGCTGCTGTTTTGGTTTTTGCTTACCATCTGAATATCAAATTTCGGCGGCTTGTATTCGTAACGCTTCACACTTCTTCCGTGACCGCGTAAATCAGCGGCAAGAACGGCATAACCGTTGTTGATCAAAAGATCAATCAACGGCGCGAAATCTTTTCGGCTTCCCTTATCGCCATGCAAGAGAAGTACCGGTACGGTTTCTTTGTCGGCGTTTCCGTAATAATATGTTGCGGAAAGACGAACCTTATCTTGTGTCAGAAACAGGTCACCTTCCAAGTCATGTGTCAGACCTTTTTTCGGCGATTCTTTTTTCGGTTTTTCTTTTACGGCGGGGCGGTCATCTGATTTTTCGGCGTCTTGGCTCTGAACCGGCAACGGCACCAGACAAAATATTCCCAACAACAAAATCGGGAACAAAACAACAGAAATCTGTTTACGAGATCGAGCAAACATGATTGACTCCTTATAATTGGGGAAGAACCGGAGGAAAATTGACAAATTGACAACAGAAAATTCTATCGGAAACTCCATCGGATTTCAAGCACCAATTCAGAACAGATGAAACAAGGAAACGATGAAATAATGAAATAAAACACTTCGCGTTTCCTTCGTGTTCTTCGCGGTGAAAGATTCAGTGAAATATTCGGTAAAATATTCTTTGAGTGCAAAACACAAGAGACCGTTACCAATTTTCATGTTGTCCGTCAGGCGTCTTCGAGGACAACAGCGGTGCCGTAACAAAGCAGTTCGGAGGCACCCGATGTAATGGCACTGGTTCCGTATCGGATGTTCAAAATGGCGTTGGCTCCGAGGTTGTTGGCTTGTTCAACCATCCGGCGAAGTGATTCGTTTCGGCTTTCATTTAAGAGTTCGGTGTAACCTTTGAGCTCACCGCCGACGAGATTCTTCAAACTCGCAGCAATGTCCCGCCCAATATGTTTGGCACGAACCGTACTCCCCTGAACAAGCCCGCAAACCCGAACAATCCGCTTGCCGGGTACAAATTCTGTGTTGACTAAAAACATTGTTCTTCAAAATGGTAAAAGGGTTTAAATATTAAAATAATAGTAATATAT
>JAISQH010000618.1 GCA_031274385.1 Planctomycetaceae bacterium
AATCGGTTTTGTTTTTTAAGGCGTCACGAGTTCGTTGGCTCGTAATAACAATTTCACCGCCGTCCGTACAGCAACGAGGAAAAAGCGTTCGAAAGCGTAACAAAACCGGTTCCGATAAGTTTTTTCCGGGATTCCACCGTAAAACCGCTTTACTGGCAACTTTGTTGACGTTTTGCCCGCCCGGTCCGGAACTCCGAACGTACGAAAATTGTATCTCATCCGTCGAAATTTGTAGGCTCTTGTTGATAATAAAATTTTGTGACGCCATCGATTTTAGTAGTCAGTAGCCAGTTGTCAGTAGGGTCGGGTTTTAAATAAACGCATTCACATGACGTTAGCGACGGGGGCTTGCCCCCGAAAATGAATCGACGAGAACTTTCTTCTTAAAATTGATTGCGGACGAAATTGATTGATTGTGGACGCAAGCGTATGAAAAGAATCAACATTTCGGGGGCAAGCCCCCGTCGCTAACGTGACTTGTGCGGTATAACAAGGTCGCCTATCTTGCCTGTTGGAAACTCCCAAAACGAAACGGTAAAAAAAGAAAACCGAAAACTAAAGTACAGTGAGTATACAATCAACCGCTCGCGTCACTCTCAATTCTCAACTTTCCACTCTCAACTCCCGAAATTACCGTTTTTTATTTTTGACCGGCGTTAAGATCAATGTCAACGGAGTATGGCGTTCGGGAATGCGTTCCGTAAAACAAGCAAAAAGCAATTCCGCATTGTCCGCACTACTCTTGATCGGAACATCAAGAATCGCCCCGACAAAATTAGAAAGACCAAATAATTCACCGCTTTCATCAGCAATATAATGGTTCTCGCCTGATTCGTCCCGATATTGCATACTTCCGGTAAAAACCCAATGAGTTGACATAGGCTTTTTGGCATTTTCCTGACTGTTTCCGGCATCCCAAACCCAATCCTGAGCAGAGGATTCCTTGCGTTGACCATCTTGGTCGTTCCAACGGACAATGATTTCAATTTCATCACCGCTTGGCGGTACAAATTCCGGCGTTTGCTGAACCGGTTTGCCCGGCTCCGCTCCAACAGCAAGCAACGCCGCGTGAATCAAAAACGGTTTGACCCGAACAGAAACAATCGATTCATGCTCCTTCGTACCAACCCGGCACGCAAAAAGTTCCAAAAAACCCTCCCGCAACGCAATCCGACCAAGAATCACCACACTTCGACCATCCGGCGTAAGCCAAATCCGATCTTTCGGATCAAGCGGAATCAATTTGTCCGGCTCCTCAACTAAGGGAATACGTTTTTGTTCTTCCGCAATAAGGGCTTGCTCTTTGGCTTCTTCCTCAGCAAGGATTTTTTCAAATTCCCGTTGCGTCTCCTCATCACTCATGTTTTCACGACCGGAGTCCTCAATGTTTTCAATGGCATTTTTCAACGAATGAGTTGACGGCGTTTCGGTTTTGTCCTCAACTTTTTTCTCAACCGGCTGTTCCTGAACCGCCTGAATCGGAACTTGTTGTTTCTGTAACGGCGAAGACGGCAGGCAAGCCAGAACCAAAGTCAACGGACACATGAGAAAAAGCCAAATAGCAAAATACCAGAGTTTGCCCCTCTTCAACCAATCAAGCAGCCAAACCAGTGCGGCAATACCAACAACACAACTGACGAACATTCCAATCACTAAAAGATACGGAGCAAGTGAATTGGGTTCGGGATTGGGTTTGAGAAGTCCTTTGAGTTCGAGAATTCCGCTGCCGCCGATGACCGGAATGGAAAGAAGAAACGAAAAGGTTGCGGCTTCCTCCCGCCGTAACCGACGGAAAAGACCGGCAACAATGGTTGACCCCGAACGCGAAAGACCCGGCAAAATCGCAATCGCCTGAACCGAACCAATCACCAACGCATCAATCCAAGTCATTGTCGAACAAGTTTTTTCGCCTTCTTGACTTCGAAGCGATGCAATGAGCAGAAATCCTGTTACGGCAAAACAAGCCGAAATAATGTACAATTCCGTTTCAATCCAAGGAGCAAACTTTTTCACCAAAAGACCGACAACAACTGCCGGAAGTGTACCGATTATCAAAAGCGGAATCAACCGAAGGTCTTTTCCGAACAAATCAAGAACACGTTGCCGGAAAACAATCAGAACCGCAATAAGTGTTCCGAAATGTAACAGGATTTCCAGTTTAATGAAATCCGCCTCACTTCCGGTCAACGGCTTGCCGAACCGACCAAAAAGATGTTCCGTAACAGCCAAGTGTCCCGAAGAACTGATCGGCAAAAATTCGCCGATCCCTTGAACAATGGAAATAATCAGGATTTCGAACAATTCGATCAATGGTTACCGGGATTTGACGCCCGCCTCGTTACTTTTTTGAAATTAGATTCCCGAATCACTCCCCATAAAATCTCTGCCCTCCGAACCTAACGTATTAATTCCGGTTGGATTTTTGATCGCTTCCACTTCAATCAAATCGGTATTAATTGTTCGGATAAGCATATTGCCGCTCGGTTCCAAAACCATCACTTTGCCGGGCGATTTCAAATCGGGTGCTTTTTGAGCCGCTGTGGGAGTTTTGTACAATGCCTCGCCGCCCTTCATATCAAGAATACAAACTTCGGAAACAATATCGAGTCGTTTTCCGCCTGGTTTGGGTTCGGGTTGTCTGTTTCTTGGGGAAGGTGTTGCCGGTCTGCGAGAAGATGGTCGTCCCGAAGGCGGTGAACCGCCCGTTAATTCGGAATCGGTCAACGTCTGCTTTTCCTGTAACGGATTGATCACATCCTGATTTTTATAATTGACCGTCGAACCGCGATAAACCCGTTCCTTTTCAACATACCATTCAGAACCGTCAGCCAAATCAAAATGAACCGCCATAATGCTTGCCGCAGGTTCTGTCCATGGTTGCTTCGGGTCAACAGCAAAAACATTGGTCGTCAGCACACGAGATTCCAAAGGAATTGTTACCATATTGGACGGTGTACTGTAATCCGTAATGAGAAACGGTTCCTTTGACAAGGTTTCGTCTTCCAGATAATTCGGTGCCAACATGTAATTCGGATTCGCCAGATAAAGCCGAACCCTGTAACGATAAGTTTTCCCCGGTTCGACTTTGAAATCCAGAAATCGGAAAAGATAATGATTGACCTGAACCGATTTGATTTCATCTTCTTCGGGTTCTGTCGAACCGCGTCGGCGGTTCCGTCCCGTAGTTCCCTCCATGCCGGAACCGCTTGTTCCTATTCGACCGCCGCCGCCAAACGGATTATCTAAAATGTCTTCCGGTTTGATGTCGAACATTTCTTTACGAAGCCGCTCATTGATTTTTTCGTTTTGTTTCAAAATTTCCATCTGAGAATCAGTGAGCATCGGAATGAATGGCGGATGAGCCACTTCTTCACCAAATTTTTTCGTAACAGGCGGAAGCGGATACGCCATCGGAAATTTTCCGGGAACCTGCGTCGCAAAAAATGTCGGATCAACAGGATCAATCGCATTGCCGCTCCACAATGAATTTTTTCGCAAAAATTCAGTGAGAAAATCCAATTTTTGCCATTCCAATTCGTCCAGATTTTTTCCCGGAACAATTTCAGCGCGTTCGACATCGTAAAGAATATACATCGGCATGTCACGCATCGGATCCGTCAAAACACTGGATGAAAATTTGTCAACGTAAAGATCAAGTTGTTGTTTGATCGGAATCAGACCGGTAATAATCGCCCAACGTTCACCACGAGTTGGAGTTATTGTACCGGTTGCGGAGCTACCGCTCTCCGCCTGAACTACCAACGGAGAAGTCGTATTAATCGTCACAGAACCAAGTCCGGCTTGAGCCTTCAGATCGTTGACCGTAAAAACATTCACTGCGCCGCGTTTGTTCTTCTCAGGAAAAAGCGAAGGCAACCACTGTATTTCCGTACGATAGTAATCCGAACGGATTTTGGCTTTGATCCAGGTTGCTTTGACATCATAAGTAATAATGGAAACACTTTCATCAATCGCTTTCCGCTCACTTGTTTTAATGGTCGTGTTGGCATTTTCGGCAGCCTTGTTGAGGGCATCCGGTTGCCAGGCAAGCGGTTCGTATTGTGTTCCGAGATAGGCAATGTAAATCGCCAAAGGAATGACCAGAATCAGAATCATCTTTTCAATATTCTCAGTGAAAAACTGTCCAATATTGATTTTCTTTTTTTTATTTGGTTTCATCGTTGTTTTTGTTGCAGAATAAAAAAGGTTTCTTTAATATAAATAATCGTACACTGCCGCGAATAGGATGACTCGT
>JAISQH010000052.1 GCA_031274385.1 Planctomycetaceae bacterium
CTATTTTTCCCTCCAAGATACGATGAAAAATTTTGTAATTCCGATTATTTTTGTTTTTTTGACATTCACTGCCAACTCCGTTTTGGCGCAACCGTTGTTGAATGTCAGGGATTTCGGGGCGGTTGGCGATGGCAACACCGATGACACTGCGGCGTTTCAAAAAGCACTGGACGCGGCGGCAACCTCTGATTCGCAGGTTGTTTCGGTTCCGCGCGGTAATTACCGTTTCGGCGGTTCGTTGAATGTGCCAAGCGGTGTAACACTTAAGGGCGTGTGGGAATCGGTGCCGTCGCATATCGGGGTTCGAAACAAAGGGCAAGTCAAACCGACTGACGACGGTACAACATTTCTTGTAACCGGCGGGCAAAATAAAGCGGATGCAGCGCCGTTTTTGACACTCGACACAAACAGTACACTCAAAGGCGTTTGCATCTATTATCCTGATCAAAAGGAAGATGATATTCCGTTCGAATATCCTTGGACGATTGCCATGCGTGGAAAGAATCCGGCAATTCTTGATTGTGAACTTTTGAATCCGTATCAGGCGATTGACGCTTCAAAAAACGAACGGCATCTGATTCGGAATATTAGCGGTCAACCGTTGCGTATGGGCATTTTTGTTGATTCGATTTACGACATTGGACGAATCGAGAATGTCCATTTTAATCCTTGGTGGAGTATGAAACCGAAATTATTCCGTTGGCAGATGGAAAATGGTGAGGCGTTTGTTTTTGCCCGTTCCGATTGGCAATATGTTCACAACACGTTTTGTTTCGGTTACAAGATTGGCTATCGTTTTATTGAAACGAAAAGCGGTGTTTGTAACGGCAATTTTTTAGGGATTGGGGCGGATGATTGTTACACGGCGGTTGTTGTTGATCAATCTGCTCCGATGGGCTTGCTTATTACGAACGGCGAATTTGTTTCATTTCACGGTTCGGAGCCGACGATGGTTCGGGTTGGTGACAAAAATCGCGGTTCGATTCGGTTTTCGAATTGTTCTTTTTGGGGACCGTGCCGTCAGATTGCTGTTGCGGAAGGGCTGGGAACAATCGGATTTTCGGATTGTACGTTTGTGCAATGGGGTTTCAAAGACAAGGAAGGCGGAAAACCGAACGAAAAAGAACGCTTGGAAGTTCCGGCGATTCAGGTTTTGGGCGGCAATTTGATTCTTCGTGGTTGTGAGTTTCAGGACAAGATGCCGCAAGTTCTTCTTGGTGAAAAGGTACGAAAAGCAATTATTACGGAAAATCTGGTTCGCGGCGAAGAACGAATCGAAAACAAAGCCGGTGAAAAAACCGGCATCGTTATTCGTGACAACGCTTCGGGAAATTGATTAAATCGTAACTGAGAGTAGTTATAAAAATTAATTTACGTTAGTCGAACTTCTTGTGGTAATTGCGATTATCGGCGTTTTAATCGCAATTCTGTTACCAGCGATTCAGGCTGCACGTGAAGCCGCAAGACGGATGCAATGTTCCAATGTCATGAAACAATATTCGCTTGCTTTTAACTTGTTCTGTTTTTGACGGTGTTTCATTATTATTTTACTCAAGGAAGATTTTTATAACTTCATGTTATAAAAAATATACAAATCATGTTATAAAAAAATTGGTTCCATTTTTTTCGTGAAATTTCGTGTTTTTCGTGGTAGAATCCTCGTTTTTCATTTTTAAAATCCTCTAAAATGAAAAAACGCCACAATGAAATTGATAACCGGATATGATAAAGATGCTCGTTTGATTCTTTGCGTCTTTGCGCGCAAACATGAAAAACAAAATAGACAATTACTTTAAAAATGATAAAATAAACCGGAAGCTTTTGCAATACTTCCGGTTTTTTGATTAATTTCCTAATGTGGCGGTTTCGCCGCAACCTATTGTTCCCAACGCTCCCCAAACACCCCAATAAGAAGCGTTACCGGAACCGTAAGCCGGAAAAGTGGTTGGTGCGCCGGTGGTTATCGCATTGATCGAGTCGTTGATAAATGTAACGGCTCCGTCTCCCATACAAACATTGACACCGCCCGGATGAAAACTATTAGCGGCGTTAGCGGCTTGTTGCGCGTCGGCGGCTGTCCGGCTACACGAAGGTCCATTCGGCGGAACGGCAACAACGAATCCTGTAAAACCAATATGTCCGTCACACCAACGCCGACCACTTCCATAGTTGTTTGCATTAACATTAACAGCATTAACCAATCCGTTTGGACCGCGTGCTTGAAGGCAAGTGTTACGATTGCTGCCGGGGTACATGGGAATAGTACCGCCACTGGAAGTGAGAGCCATTCCGCCTTGAATCGGAGTCCCTGGACCGCCGTTGTTATCGGAAATACCACATTCACTGATAAAAATCGTATTGGAAAGACCATCAGTAACCGAAGCAAACGAATTGAGAAGACCGTAACCAAGAATAAAAGGCCCCCGTGTATTCATATATTTATTTGCCTCTGTAAAATTAGAACCAGATGTAATATCTTGGCAACTCATATCACCAATGTTACAGTGGTAACTGGTACGCCCTTGTTGTCCCGTTGGTGTTTTACCATTCGGATCGGAAGGACAAATGGCAACGGCAAGATGAACAATGTAAGGATTAGGAACGGTGCTACTTGTATTCATCATCCATTGACTGGCATTACTCGCTTGATTTTTCTTAGAAAGTCCGTAAAGAACATTATCATAGAGTGATTGTTGTTCCAAAAACGGAAGCAGTTGCGAAATATAACCGAATCGAGATGGCCACCACGACCCAGTACCGCTTGCGTTTTGACCGTTCCAGATAGCCATTTTATCGGTAACTCCCGTTGTATTGGTTTCTTGTGCATATTTCCATGCAATCGGCGAAAACGCAAGTACCGGTAATTCGTTTC
>JAISQH010000054.1 GCA_031274385.1 Planctomycetaceae bacterium
AACTAAAAATTCGACGTAAACCCTAAAAATAACTCATACTTACAACCAATTATCGTGCCGACTCAAAACGGAACATCCGTTCTAAAATAGCCGGTGGTGAACGGAGTACCGTTCACCACTGGAGCGTAAAATCAATAACGACAAAACCCTGAAAGGGTTTCCCAATCAGAATTTCCTCTCAAAATATTGGGCGACCCTTTCAGGGGCATTTTGTTATCCGCTTTCTGTTCCGGGCGTTCGATGAGTACATCGAACGCCCGGCTATTTTAGAATGCCCCCTTTGAAGTCAAATAAATTCGATAAAAAGACAAATTAAAATTTTACGTTGTATCTTTAAGGAACTTCTAAAAACCGAGACTAACCACGAAACACACGAAATTTCACGAAAAATACAATTGCTGTAAATCGTTTGTATTAAAAAAATTACAACAAAAATCCTTTTCGTGTTTTTTTGTGTTTTTCGTGGTTAAAAAAGAGTTTTTAGAAGTTCCCTTTATTGATTTTGGCGATAAATTTAGCTCCGCCTGTTTCTGAATTTTCGCAATGGAGGGAGCCGCCCAGTTGTTGCATGATCCGCCACGCTTTGGGAAGACCAAAACCAAGACCACGCCCAGCCTGACGACCGGAAAAATAAGGACAAAAAACCAATTGCCGGATTTCCTCCGCAATTCCCGGTCCGTCATCCTCAACCGAAATCTCCCAACAATCCCCTGCCAACCCAAGACGCAACCAAATATGACCACCGGTAATTTGAAGAATCTCCCGCGCATTGTTACACAAAACCGCCGTAACAAGATGGAGTTGAACAGGGTCGGTTTCGATTATGACTGATTCGGCATAGGTTTCAAAATTCAAAGTAATTTCCGATTCCTGCATGAGAGGCGTTTGCTCCTTCACCAAACAACGTAACCGCTCCACAAGATCAAAGCGTTCCGGTTCCGGTTGGGGCGGTCTCGCAAAATATCGGATGTCTGCAATCATCTCATACGCACGTTTCACTTGCGCTGTGATAACCGCCAATTGACGGCGATGTTCGGGATTTTCAATTTCCCGAAGCAACAATTGAGCATGTCCTCCTATAATTGCCAATGGATTATTGATCTCATGCCCTGCTCCGGCAGCAAATTCCGCTAACGCATTAAGTTTTTGCCGTTCTAATTCCTCTTGGAACTGTTCCCGGAGAACCGACAACTCCGCCCGAACCCGCTCCAACTCTGCCGAATTTCTGTCTTCCATTTTGAAAAAATTCCTTCGTGTTTTTCGCGGTTCCCTTAGGATTGATTGATTTGTTTTTCCGTTTCTTTTCTTGCCCAATGATCGAGTTCGAGAAGGCGGGAGAGTGTGGGACGTTGCTCGTAGTGGTGGTGCTCCAACACCGAACGGCAAATGCGAACAATCTCCCGAAACCTTAACCGATTCTCAAGAAACGCCGTCACCGCTGTTTCGTTGGCGGCGTTCACCACCGCGCCCGCCGTCCCCGCAACCTCCGCAACCTCCAAACCAAGTGCCAACGCCGGAAAACGCTCCATGTCTGGAGGATAAAATTCAAGCGTGACGGCTTTCTTCCAGTCAAGACGCAATGAAGAACCGTTAAAGCGGTTCGGATAATTCAACGCCAATTGAATCGGCAACCGCATGTCGGGAGGACTCAACTGAGCAATGGTCGAACCATCCACAAATTCAACCATCGAATGAACAATGGATTGCGGATGAATGACAACCTCGATCTTGCCAACCGGAATCCCGAAAAACCAACGCGCTTCAATAATTTCAAGAGCCTTGTTCATCAAGGTTGCGGAATCAACGGTGATTTTCTTGCCCATTTCCCAAGTCGGATGAACCAACGCGTCCCGAACCGTCACCTTATTCAGTTCTTCCTCTGTCCACGCCCGAAACGGTCCGCCGCTGGCAGTCAGAATCATTTTGTGAATGATTTGATTAATAGATTGAGGATTGGAAACAGGCGAGTCGTGATGGAACTGTTCGGATTGTTTTTCTAAGTCCGGTTCATTTTTCTCTAAATCCGGTTTCTCTTTTTCCAAGTTCTGTTTCTCTTTTTCCAAATCCGGTTCCTCGTTTCCCATTTTCCAACTCTGGAGCGATTGCATGATGGCGCTGTGTTCGCTGTCAACGGGAATAAGTTGCCCTCCGGTTTCCCGTGCAAGATCGGTAATAAGCGAACCGCCCATCACCAGCGATTCTTTATTCGCCAACGCCACCGTTTTTCCGGCTTCGAGAGCAGACCAGGTACTTGTCAAACCGGCACTACCGACAATCGCGGACAAAACAACATCAATTTCGGGTTGCCGAACCAGTTTGCAAAGAGCGTCGTGACCGAAAAAAACTTCAATACCGGGCGGCAGATTCTCAAGCGGTGTACGGTCAGCCGTCTCGTCCGTAACAACAACCCAACGCGGAAGAATCGTTTTGCCATACGAATTGGTTTTTTCGGAAGCGTAAATATGTTCCGCAACACTCCGAACCGCCATCTGACGGATTTGCTCCGCCAAAATATCCGTCCGGCGATGAACAGAAAGCAAAATCGTTTCGAGACGACCTTCCGATTCGGCAATAACTTCAAGAGCATTGCGACCAATGCTCCCGCTGGAACCAAGAATCGCAACACGGCGTGGATAAGGAAGGACGAGCATCGTTGGAAAAACAGTTGGAACTTGATCAAATGAAAGATAGAAAACAAGTTCCATTATATCGTTTTTAACGGTTACGGCAAGCGATTCAATTTTAACTCCGGTTAATCGGTTATCAAAAATGTCTCAATCCCCATCTTGGTCTCTTTCGTAACTCTGTGCGTAACGCATCTCAAAATCGGCAAGATTGACGGCGAATTGTTCGTGAAATACTTGACAGACGAAAGGAGAGATGTTATCTTACTTCCTGTTAAGTTTTTTCGCTGTCTTCTGATTTCTTTACCATCTTTGTAGGAGTCTTTCCCCATGAAAAGCGTTGGACGTTGTTGGTGTGTTGGTTTTTCTGTATTGGTATTGTTCTTTGGAATCGCGTCTGCTTTTTCCCAAGAGAATAAACCCGCGTATCAAATTCAGGTTCGTGCCGAACAAGAATCGGCAATCTACAAAAAAGGTGAAACAGTTATCTTTCATATTCAATTGCTTGAAAACAAAAAACCGCTTGCCGGAAAAGAACTCTCTTATTGGGTTCAAGGTGACGGAAGTTTTGAAAAAAAAGGAACTGTTACAAGTACCGATTCTGTTGCTGTTATTGAAACTTCGTTGAATCGTCCGGGTTTCCTGAAATGTACGGTTCAATGGAATGACGCTCCCGGCGGTAAAATTTCGGCGGTTGGCGGAGCCGGAGTTGATCCGCTTGACCTCCGAGCCGAAACGCCCGAACCCGACGATTTTGACGCTTTTTGGAACGCAAAAAAAGAAGAACTCGCTAAGTTGCCAATGAATCCGCAACTTGTTCCGGTTCCGGCGGAAAAGGTGAATCATCCGGCGGTTCAGGTGTTTGACATCAAAATTGATTGTCTTGGCGGCAAACCGGTTTCGGGGTATCTGGCAAAACCGGTCAATGCCCAACCCAAATCATTGCCTATTGTCATTTCCTATCACGGTGCCGGAGTTCGAAGTGCCGGAATGCCGATCAATGACGCGGCGCATGGAGTTTTGGCATTGGACGTGAACGCACACGGAATTGAAAACGGTCAACCCGAAGAATTTTATAAAGCCTTAGCCGACGGAGAACTCAAAAATTATCGAACCGCCGGCAGCGAAAACGGTGAAAATATCTATTTTGTCGGAATGTTTCTTCGCGTCATTCGTTCGTTGCAATTCATGAAATCGTTACCCGAATGGGATGGCAAAACGATTGCGGTCAAGGGCGGGAGTCAAGGCGGCGGTCAAGCGTTGGTCGCTGCCGGAAGCGATCCGGCGGTGACATTCTGTGTTGCTCATGTTCCGGCAATCTGTTACCCGACCGGCGACATCGAAGGGAACTTCGGCGGTTGGCCCGGTTTTCTACGCGGCAAAACAAAGGAAACCGCGAATCCTGCGGTTGTGAAAGCCGTACTGTACATTGATGCGGCTCATTTTGCACGGCGTATCAAAGCGGAATCAATTCTTTCAACAGGTTTCATTGATTATACCTGTTCGCCGACTTCGGTTTATGTTGCTTACAATAATATTACGGCTCCCAAACAGATTTTCCCCTCACCGGAATCAACTCATGCCGTTCCGCCAAAAACGTCCGAAATTACCAATAAATTGTTTTGGGATTATATCGAACGAAATCGGGTTCCCAAAACGGAATAGAACCGCCAAACTATACTCTTTTCACGTAATTGTCTATTTTGTTTTTCATGTTTGCGCGCAAAGACGCAAAGAATCAAACGAGCATCTTTATCATATTCGGTTATCAATTTCATTGTGGCGTTTTTTCATTTTAGAGGATTTTT
>JAISQH010000055.1 GCA_031274385.1 Planctomycetaceae bacterium
AAAAATCCTCTAAAATGAAAAAACGCCACAATGAAATTGATAACCGAATATGATAAAGATGCTCGTTTGATTCTTTGCGTCTTTGCGCGCAAACATGAAAAACAAAATAGACAATTACATCATATCGTATAGTTACAACGTGGCACTTACCATAATTTCCACCAGGGCTTTTCCATTCGGTGAACCGGTTTGGTGACTTCGGGATGCCGGTTTTGTTTGTGAGCCGGAACAAGACCTTGCGTTTGGGTTCGGGCAGGGTCTTCCATTTCGACAATCAGCACTTTCGATGTGGGATGAGCAAAAAGTGAATCAGAAAAACCCAGACGCCGCGAAATCCGCATGGCTCCGTCCGTCAGCATCTCCGCCGCCGAAATCCCAACCTCCTGAGGAAGCGGTTCGCCGAAATCTTCCAGTATTTCAAAATTCTGGATATTGAGACCGCGCACTTTTTCCGGCGAATAAAGATAAAAAGCACAAGTTCCCGAAACACTCTCAATCATGTAACCAAAAATTTTAATATCGAATCGGGAGGCACAAGCCGTACACTTTTCCTGATCAAGAATCATTGTCATTTCCCGATCCAGAACAGCAGTCCATGTTCCGTTGTAAAGAACCGCCTTGTGAACAACATTGCGAGGTCGAGACCGCCTCGGCCAGTTCGTAAACTCCCAGATTTCCGCCAATCCCTTGGCTGTCTCAACCGTACCTGTCGTTCGATATCCGAAATTTTCAAACACAGACGGTAACAGAGATGTCATATCTCCTGAAAACAAAAGCAAACTGTGATTGGCACTCATTAGACACTTCTCCTGACAGCAAATGCCGTCGAATAAAAGTTATCAAAACAACAACCCCTTGAACACAATCAATTCAGACAAAAAAAGAAACAAATTTCAATCTCCTGTGTTGGTACTTTGTTAGGAACTGTAAAATAATAAGTCATTCACTATTGACGTTTCAAAATTAATCTGTTACACTTGGCAACTTACGCTAAAGGCGTATCAATTTGGACGGAACGTGCCTTCGGGTTTAATCCCTTTACCACCGGCGGTAAATGATAAAACGAATGCTTTATTTATTTACCGGCACTTAAAGCAACATTAAAAAAGTTGACAACCGAAACAGTAAAATAATTCTTCGTAATATAATCCTTTGACAACCCAAATACAACCGGCAACTATTTCTTTTTTTCTTTTTTTTGAAATTTTCAGGAAAAATTCGGTAAGAATGCGTTTTTTTCAACGAATTTAAGGGGTGTTGAAAAATCCGTAACCGCTGAAAGGTGTGTAAAAATTAGTGGGGGATTTAGGTATTCCAGGAGTATTTCCATTGATTTGAGTCGAGAGCGGCGCAAATCACTGCCATTTTCTCCGCTTTAACTAACAACTGGCTACTAAAGTAACCCCCCACAAAAAATGAAATAATCAGCAATTTTTGGAAGTTCCTTCAAATTCCCCAACGGAACAAGCGGAACTATTTTCATAAAAATTCGTGTTTTTTGCAGTAAAAAACGGATTTTGAGAGGTTCATAGTATTGTAATATTGTAAAATAGAGTTATTCTGTTCAAAATTTGAAAACACCCAAACGGGCAACCTTCCTTTTTCCATTGACAAAAAATATTATTATTCTTTTGACCTTTTACCCTAAAATTTCATGATGCTGATTCCGTTCACGATATTTGAAAAATACATGCTTTTGGATGATCAACCTGCTTATCCGATGGATTCGTTTCGATTTTTGCATTTTTCCGGTCGTTTGAATTTTAATCTTTTTGAGGCGTCGATTACGGCAGTGATTCGTTTGCATCCGATGTTGCGGAGTATTGCCCGAGAAGACCGGCGCGGTCATTTTGTCTGGGAAGAAACGGATCAACCCCTTTTTATTCGAAAGATTCGGGGACCGCTTGCAACACGGTTTCCGAATCCTGAAGCGATTAACCTTTTCAACGAACCCGGATTTCGGGTGTATTTTGTTGAGGAAAGGAACCGAACATTGGTTTTATTCCAGTTTCACCACAGTGTTTCCGACGGAATTGGCGAGATGGAGGTGATTGCGGATATTTTGTCCCATTATGTGATTTGTTTTCACGGCGGGACGCCTTCGGAAAATCCCCGAAATCTTGATCCGTCATTGTTACAATATCGCGGTTCGAGCGGATTAACACTCGCCAAGTATTTTCGTTTTTTCTTTTCAAATTCAGTAACAACAAATCGATTGTTGTTTCGTTTTCCTGAACCGCTGGCGCCTCATGTTCCGTTGAATACCAATATTCCGGCGAAAGATTATTTGGCATTTTGTTCCGGCGAACTGACGCTGGAAGAAACGCAACATTATTTTGATCAGGCAAAAACCAAACAAGTCACTGTTAATGATTTATTGCTTCGCGATTTATTTTTGACGATGGGAGTTTGGCGTCAAAAGTGGTTTGTTCCTCAAGGCAACCCTTGGCTGCGAATTTCCATGCCGATGAATCTCCGAACGGAATCTCTCAAAAACATGCCTGCTGCCAATGCGGTGACGATGCTTTTTCTGGATCGGCAAGAGCGTGATTTTTCTGATCAGGAGCGGTTGTTAAAAAAAATTCATCAGGAAACGGATTGGATTAAGCGGAGGGAGCAAAAGCATGTTTTGTTACTGACACTTAAAATCTGCGATCTTTTACCCGGCGGCATTGCTTCGAGGTTAAATTCTCCGAAATGCCGGGCGACTTCGGTGTTATCGAATTTAGGGCGGGTTTTTGAATCGCTACCGTTTATGCGGCGTGACGATGGGCGTCTTTTTGTGGGCAATGCGGTTTTGGAAGAAGTGGATGCTACGCCGCCGATTCGTCCCGGCACGCTTATTTCTTTTTCCACATTAACGTACGCCAATCGGCTCCGCTTGATTTTGCGGTACGACGCGAAAAATATAACAACACAACAAGCAGACGATCTGTTGAATATTTTCTTTTCGCTTCTGAAATCGGAACCGGTAACAAAGTAATGTTATTTTGTTGTAACTGTTTCTTTGTTTTTTAAATTTGCGTGCAAAGAGGAAGGTTGCGCACAAAGGCGCGAAGGACGCAAAGGATTGTTTTCGTTATTGGACAAAATCTGAAGGAATTATACTGTCGGCAGTCATAAAGATCATGTTTTTGTGAATTATTTTTGTAAAGGTATTATTAACATCCCGT
>JAISQH010000056.1 GCA_031274385.1 Planctomycetaceae bacterium
AAAAATCCTCTAAAATGAAAAAACGCCACAATGAAATTGATAACCGAATATGATAAAGATGCTCGTTTGATTCTTTGCGTCTTTGCGCGCAAACATGAAAAACAAAATAGACAATTACACGCAGCGCAATCACCGGTTCGTGTCCCTCTTAACAACAAAGTCGCGCAGCGACGATATTATTGAGTAAAATCTCTTTCGTCCCTTTCACCCAATTCCACTTTTCATAATGCCGTCGCTGCGCGACTTTGGTTGTTGGTTACGATTGTCCGGCGGTTGCGCTGCGCTACACCGCCGGTTATGCATCATGTCGTCGCTGCGCGACTGGGGAAAACAAAAATGAATCTGCAACGGATAAGTTTATTGACGCACGATTGCTAAAATAGACAGTTACGAAATGATTCTTTGCGTCTTTGCACGCAAATGAAAATAGGCAGTTCTTTTATTTTTCATTACTTTTTTCGTTCTTTCAGAACGAGAACCGGGCAATGGGCAAGATGGACAACACGGTCGGTTGTCGAACCGAGCAGCATTTTTGTTAACATGCCTCGTCCGTGTGACGGAATCACAATCAGACCGGCGTTGATGTCATCAGCAAATAACGCAATTTGTGTTCCGGGATCACCGGTTCGAACAGTAATGTTCATTTTTTCGTAACCGTGTTCCTGAAGGAACGCACTCATCGCCGCCCGCGTTTGCAAGCCACGACTTTCGTCATCAACCGGACGCCAAAGAACACTCGGCTCCGCCGTGTCCAATTGCGGCAAAATATGTAACACGCGGATATTCGCCCTGTCCTCGACCAATTGACGAGCAGCATCCAACGCCTTCAATGAAAATTCCGACAGGTCAAGCGGAACAACAACAATTCGATCTGTAAACCAAGACATCGTTTTAATTAATGATTAAATGAATGATTAGGAAACTTTAAAAATAAAAAATCATCACAAAAAACATGGAACGTCACAAAAAATCTTAAAAGAATTTACTTTAATCTTTTTACGTACAAAATAATAAAAATTATTCTTTCGTGTTTTTTCGTGTCATTCGCGGTTAAATTTGTACTTTTTAACAATTCCCGTTAGTTGTTAGTTATACTTCCGTTAGTCACACGATTGATGTTTTGATAAATTATTTTAGTCAATTGTTTTGGTGTTGAATTAAAAACAACTCCGAAGGAGTTTCATTTGGATAACCCCGTGCAAGCTTGCGCAGCACGGGGTAAGTAAAATCCCAAACTTACCGGAACTCCGTAGGAGTTCAATTTTGATGTTTGGTGTTCCATGACACACCGTCCCAAAATAAATCACTTTATTGAACTCCTATCGGAGTTCTCGTTTTGTTTGTACACATACCCCGTGCTGCACTTCGTTTGCACGGGGTTATCCAAATTAAACTCCTACGGAGTTGTTTTACGGAATTGTTTTACGGAATTGTTTTTGTATCGTTACTCGCATACTTGAAAAACAAAATAGACAGTTACTTTAATTACCGTTATCATTAATGATTAGTTATTTGTTGCGATTAGAAAAGCGGTTACGGATTCGGTGTCGGCGGTGATGAGGATACGCCGGTCTTCATCGTGAACCACCGCCAAGCCGGTCAAAAATTTACCGAACGAAAAAGTGTCAAGAGCGTTGCCGTTTCGGTCAAAAACAAAAACCATCCCATTGGGTGACGGAACAATCCATTCTTTGATTGCATCGCCTTGAATGTTGCCGGTAATAATCTGCTCAATTGGCTTATGGTATTCACCGGTTGGTAACGGTTGATTCCACAACAACCGTCCGCTTCGATCCCAAGCCGCAATCTGAACTTCTTTCTCCGCCTTGTCAGCATGGAGAATCGCGATTTCCGATTGACCATCGCCATCAATTTCCGAAACATGAAACCAAATAATTTGCCGTCCTTCTTCATTGGTCGGTGAGGCAAGACGTTTTCCTTGCAAATCATAAATGGAGAGCAAACTTCGTTGTTCCTGAACATCAAGACACAAAATCTCCCGTTTGTCGCCGAGAACAAACGAATCAACCTGAAACGGCGAAGAAACCGAATCGTCACGCCAAATCTCTTTGCCTTGCAAATCAATGGCACGAACCGAGTCTTTGCCCTCATCTAAAGCAATCACCCCGACAATCATTGACAGGGAACCATGACCGTGAAGATCAATAAATCGAAAATCCGCTACGCCGCATTTTGAATTCTCACCCGTACCGGGCGAATAAGAAAAAATCGGCTTCAATGAATTGTCAAAAACATGCACAGCGCAACCGCCAATCGAAGAAATACCGATATAACGTTTGCCGGTTCCATCGGTTCCGGTTCGAATCAATGTCAGGAGTTCATCGTTGAGCAATCCTTCCGGTTTGAATTTTTGAAGCAGTTTTCCCGACAAATCGAAAATCGCCAACGAATTTCCCTCACAAGGAATCAACAATCGGGTACCGGAATCGGTTGTTACGGTTGTGATGTTGCCGGGACCTGTGAGGGGTTGCTTCCAAAGTTCTTTGAGTGAAAAGGTTGCCGGCGGTTTGGGCGGGACGGCTTGATCCGAACCTTTTTCCGGCACTTGACCGGCTCCGGGTGAAACCGTTGCGTAATAATCATTTTCAAACATCAATTGAAGTTCTTTTCGATGTTCCTCCCGCATTTGAGAAAGAATGGCAAGCGGATTTTCAAGGGGTTTTTCAGAATGAGGAATGATTTCTCCCGGCTGAAATTCCGAAACCGTTTGAGCCTCTTGCGGTTGTTGCATTTGAAAGGCTTCCGGCGCAAT
>JAISQH010000102.1 GCA_031274385.1 Planctomycetaceae bacterium
CAACGTCCAAACCAACACCCGTCCGCTTGCTGTTCTTTCCGCATAAAAGCAATTGCCCGGTCAATCTCCGCGTTCTGACCAACCCGAAAACCAAGCCTGCCAAGCGATTCCAACACCCGACCCGTCAAATCCGGCGTGCTGGGATCAATCATCGCATTGTGATCCGCAAAAGGAACTTTGCACAAGATTTCCTTGTTGTTATTCCGGTCAAACGCCGCCCAGCCGCCATCTTTGTTCTGCATCGCAAGAAGCCAACGCAATCCGCTTTCGAGCGCCGCCGTTGTATCGGCAACATCCAACGCGCTTTGCCGTGCATCGTTCAGCGATTCGACGCTTTCATAAACCGTCAACCGCAAATCCGGCGGCAACATGCCGGAAACCGGAATAACGGGTTCGCCCGGTTTTTCTTCGTGCTCGCGGAGCGTTAACTTTTTCCGGTTGGTCACTTGCGGGGTTGTCCGGGCTTCGTCGAAACGACCGGCAAGTACCATCAACGCCATCGCCGTGTCATCGCAATCAGGATAAAAAACATTGTTAAACTCAAAACACCAACCACCGGGTAAATTAGAATTGGAAATTTTTGAAAACGGAACATTAGAAACGGAAACTTTTAATTCATTTTGTTCGGAAGCGTTTGTTTTTGGTTTGAGTTCTTTATTTTCTGTTTTTTGTTTTTGGTTTTTTGTCTTCCATTTTCCGTTGTCCATTGTCTCTGCCCAATCACCGGCTTCTTTAATGTGCCTTGAGCGAACCCACTGAACGCCTTTGCGAACGGCGGGATGAGCCGCAGTCAGTCCTCCGAGCATCAACGCCTTCAATGTCAATGCCGTATCCCAAACCGGCGACTTGCAAGGTTGAATCCTTACGCTTCCTCGTTTTTCGTTTTTGATAACGAGGTCGTTCAGTTGTTTTCGGAAATACAGGATTTCTTCGGAATCGTCGGCGTATCCCAACGTTTTGAACGCGATCCAAGCCCAAATAATCGGCGGATAAATGGCACCGGGTCCGTCACTTTGTTGGCAATGTTCGAGCGTCCATTGCGTTGCTTTTTGGATAGCGGATTGCCGGAACGGTGCCAAGCCGAATTGTCGGCAAGCCCACATTGCCGAGTTACAAAACCGAAAAAAGCAGTCCCATGAAAAGGGGTTCCGTGACATTTTTTTACCCGGAGCGACGAGCGGTTCCCATTGAGAGGGATTTTTGACGAAAATTTCTCTGATTCCTTTTTCCGGCGGCAATTCCCGAACCGGGGCAAGAGCCGAAACAATTGACAACGGCACAAAAATGGTTCGTGACCAGGCGCTCATGGAATAAATGTTGATGGGAAACCATTTCGGGAGCAACATCATTTGTGGCGGGACAGCCGGACAAACGCGATGTGGGATTTGTCCTAAGATTGCCAGATAAAATCGGGTGAAGCTATTAACTTTATCGACGCCGCCCAATTCCAACGCCCGAACTCTTGCACGTTGCATCCATTCGGAGCTTGGATCGTGACCGGTCAATTTCAGGGCGAAATAGGCTTTAACGGTATTATTGACATCGGATTTCCCGCCGGTGTACATTCCCCAGCCGCCGTCATCGAGTTGCGTATCGATCAACTGCACGGCGCACGCTTTTGCCAATTCCGATGTTTCTTCACCGAGAAAAGCAAGAAGCATGATTGTTTCACTTTGGAGCAGTGCATCGCCTTCCAATTCCGCAACCCAGTAACCGTCTGGATGTTGATGATTGAAGAAAAACTGCCGAGTTGCCGAAATGCTGCGCCGCAACTCCTGCGAGAAAAGTTCATCTGTTTCGGGAGTTGGGGGTAAAATATTCTGTGTGGGTCGTGCGATTCCCGTTGGCGTTTCGCAACGGTTCATATTATAAAGATAATGATCCATAGGTTCTCTTCCTTGAGTATTAACACGGCTCCGCCGTTGATTCCAAGTTTCGCATTATATCGCAATCGCCAAAAACGAACAAGACGAATTTTCGGAATATTCAGTCAATCTACAACTTTCAAAATCAATCTTCTGACTCCAAAGGAGTCATTCCAAAATTTTTCCTCCGTTTCGGTGGTTTGCGGTACTCCGCAAACTGCAGGCTATTTTAGGATGACTCCGTTGGAGTCAAAAAGAAAAAATAAAACCGAAAATTCAAGTGAAAAGAGTATAGCAACTGCGTTTCCCAAACCGCCAATGACTAAAAACTAAAATGAAACCCCCAAAAAAATGAAATAATCAGCCGATTTTGGTGTCCTTCGTGTCTTTGTTCGTAAACGTATCTTAAACTCGGCGGATTGACCGGCGGAAATGGGAAATGGTCTTGCGAAAATGAAACAACACTGTATCTTTAATCAATGTTGTGTTTCCAGTAGAAAAATGATTCTTCATTTTTTTAAGACAATAAAACAATGAAGCAATTAAAATTAAGTAAAGGGATTCAAAAATGAAACGTCGGGAATTTTTACATTGTTCTGTATTGACCGGTTCAACGCTGTTGTCGGTTGGGGCATTTTCCTTTTCATCAGTTGTTCCGTTCCGGTCGGTGCGGGCGCAGTCGGCAAACGACCGAATCGGAATCGGAATTATCGGAGCCGGCGGAATGGGAAGCGGCGATGCCAAAAACGCGGCGCGATTTGGTGAGATTGTTGCGGTTGCCGACGCCGACACCCGCCACGCCGAACGCCTGAAAAACGCGTTCGACGGCAAACCAACCGTTTATCAGGATTACCGGAAACTGCTTGAAAATAAGGATGTTGATGTGGTGATTCAGGCGGTTCCCGATCATTGGCACACGAAAATCAATATCGATGCCGTTAAAGCCGGAAAAGATGTGTACGGAGAAAAACCCTTCACTTTGACCGTCAATGAAGGTCAGCAACTTTGCAAAGTGATCAAAGAAACCGGGCGAATTTTTCAAACCGGAACCCAACAACGAAGCGGAAAAGAATTTCAAACCGCAGTCGAACTGGTTCGCAACGGACGAATTGGTAAATTGAAACGAGTTTTGGTGGCGTTACCTTATTACAATACGCTGGGCGGTCCGTTCCAACCGGAAGACAACCTCCCTGCGGAACTCGACTGGGAACTTTATCAGGGACAAGCCCCGATTCATCCGTATATTCCGCAACGAACTCA
>JAISQH010000147.1 GCA_031274385.1 Planctomycetaceae bacterium
TTTCGTATTCTCAAAAAAAATAAAAAGGAACAATGTCAAAAAAACAACAATTTATAAGACTAACCCTGAATTTCTTTGCGTCTTTGCGCGCAATCCTTAAAAACAAAATAGACAATTACATTTCCAAGAGGAACGACGATGAAAGAGAATTTTGAATCAGTCATTGAACCGGCAAATCGTTTTGATGTTATTCCGGGTTTAGAAAAATTGGAACAACGGGTGCGCGACCAGATCATAACCATTAAAGACATCATTGTTAAAACAATACCGGTGGAATGTATTTATTTGTTTGGTTCGTATGCTTACGGTGTTCCCAATGAAGATTCGGATATTGATCTTTTTGTTGTGATGGATGATGATGCTCCGTATGAAGCGATAGAGGCAGAGGTAATGATTCATCATGCAATGTATGGAAAAAAATCAATGCCCACAGATATTTTGGTCAACAAAAATTCACGATTCCAATACCGAAAAACCGGACCAACGTTAGAACAAGAAGTTGCCGAGAAAGGAATTATTATTTATGAGTGAGTCAACAATTAATCTTGAAATTGCTCAAGAGTGGTTGGTTTATGCAAAAGATGCTTTAGATTATGCCGAATATTTTTTTGGAAAACGGCCACTGCAGAAAGAGATTATCTGTTTTTTCTGCCAACAGTCAGCGGAAAAAATATTGAAAGGGCTTTTGGCGTTACATGGAATATGTCCACCCGAAATTCACGATCTAATGTCATTGTGTGATCTTTGCCGACCATTTGTGAACGAAATTAATAAAATTTCAAAACGGTGTGAAAAATTAAATCCGTACAGTGTAGCACCAAGATACCTCAAAGAAATACCTATTGTAGAACAACAAATACGATTAGCTCTTGTCGATGCCCGTGAAGTATTGGAATTTTGTTTGCCGTTCTACCCGAACGATGACGAAATAAAAATACCGTAAAATATTAAATAAAACTCTTTGCAAAGGAAATTCCCTTTTATTGAACAGATTAACAACCATCTTTCTTTGAGTCATCAATTCATGTCAAATTTCGTAAAAGGTTCACGTTGTTCTTGTTCGCTTTCACAACTTTTTGTGTTTGCGGTTCTTGTTTTGTTGGCGGCGTTGCTGCGGTTTTATGGTCTTGGGACGTGGTCGTTTGACAGAGACGAAATTGCAACGAAAATAGAATGCCGGTATTTTTTCGAACATCAACCGTTACCGGATTCCATCAAAGGTCATCCCTGTTACCATCCTGAAGAAGAAAAATCTCAGTTTTGTCGATTACCTCGTTTGGTTTGTGCTGCTTCTTTTGTTCATTGGATCGATTGTCGGATATTCGGCGAGGATGAATTCGGTTCTCGGTTTTTAATGGCGGTGATGGGATCGTTGAGTGTCGGGATTGCATTCCTGTTGGGGCGGTCTTTGTTCGGTTTTTCGGGAAGTCTCATTCTTGCCTTGTTGATTCTTTTATCCCCGGAACATGTTTACAATAGTCAAAACGCACGATTTTACTGTCAGGCGTTTTTAATGATTGAAATCGTTCTGCTGTTGGGAGGTCATGTTGCTGTCAATCGTTCTTTGTTTGCCGCTATTTGTTTGGGACCGGCAGCCATCATTATGGTTCTCTCCCATTCGTTAACCGTTTTAATCTGGGGAATCCTTTTTCTCGGTTTACTGATTGATTTCTTTTTAACACGAGAACCAGATCGGGAATCAAAAAATCAATTTGCAACAAAAATCCCCCGAAAACTTGTTTTGATTCTATGTGCTTGGTCGATAGTGATTTTTCTGATCGTTCTGGTACATATCATGCCGCTTTCCCAATCATGGAATCAATTCGAAACACGAATATCCCCTTTGGATTCTGTTTTGACATTCGCTTTTATTTTCGGACGCCCCTATTTGATACTGTGTTTCCCTGCCTGGGTTTGGGCATTGCTTTCTTTTCGTAATGCCGGTCAGACTTATTGGTTGTTTGTCTCTTTGGCTTGCGGAACCGTTATTTTGTTACTTCCTCTAAAAATTATTTTTTATCAGTGGTACGGTATTTTATTTGCGTTTCCGCTTTTTGTCATTCTCGCCATGTTCATTAACCACATCGGTCAATTGTTGACTTGTTCCCATCAGCAATACGGCAGATATTGCGCTTTGGTCTGGTGTTGTTTTGCGCTGCTTTTGAACATTGCGGCGTTACGAAATTATTATAAAGGCGGCGACCGTTACGATTATCGGTCTGCCTGCCGTTATATTGAGCAACACTGGCAACCGGGTGATCGATTAATTTGCCATGATGGTACTGAAATTATTCACCAATATCTTCCGCAACACGATGTTCCGACCTCACTGTGGGCAAAACAATCTAAAGAATGGCTGCTATCGTTATTTGATCCGAACAAGCCGGAAAAGGACGATCCAAGTTGCGGGCGTTATTGGTTGATTCTTAAACGTGAAATTTACTTTGCGTTTTCGGAAGAAGTGCGTGAGTGGATTGACCGGCACGGGCAGCGTCAAAGTCATTTCGGCGCATCGCGTTACGAAGAGCCGCGCGTACTTGATGTTTTCCTGTGTTCTCCCCAACCATTCGGGCTTACACCGGCACGTCCCGCCAATCCGTAAAAAATCGTAACTGTCTATCTTGTTTTTTCAAGTTTGCGCACAAAGGCACGAAGAACACAAAGAGTATCTTTTAGTTTTGTCAACAGATTTTACAGATTTTACAGATTCGTTTTTTATAAAAATCGGTTCAATCTGTGTAATCTGTTGACAATAATGGAACAAGTTTATTTATTTTTCGTTGCGAATAAAGACAAAAAAGACGCAAAGAAAATCAATCCGTTTAGAATCAAAACCTTCGTGTTCTTTGTGCCTTTGTGCGAAACATTAAAAAACAAAAGAGACAGTTACGAAGAAAGAAGTGAAAGAAAATTTTTGTCGTGTATTCAATACTTTTTATTTTGTGAGAGGTTGTGAATATTTCCACAAGAGCCGCCCGGTAACAAGCCAAACGAATAAAAGAATTCCGATGGCGAGATAAGTATTCAGTCCCAAATAATAAGGTAAATTCCGAACATTGCCCGTAACAAATTGCAGTAAAACAAAGGCGATTTTATTTTTCGCATTCATAAATTCTGAGGAAGCGGGAACATTCATTGCGGAAAAACAAGCAACGAAACTGATTACCATCAAAATACCGGTTATTGTTCTTAAATTTTTTCCCAAATGAGACCACGCAAGACCGATAGGAATGATCAGGAAAGGCATGGCTGCCGTAACATGACGGCAACTAAGATACGTTTGCGCCCAATAAGCATACGCTGAGTTGATGGAGAAATAATAGATTAAAATAAAAAGACAAACGAGATTCAAAATTCGATAACGCCCTTGCTTTATATTGAGAACAGCATAGAACGGCGAAAGAAACAAAACCGGTGAAAACCACAAAATACCGTGTTGAAAACTAAACAGCGTCAAAAACAAAACGTGTAAATCAGGTAATTTGATACCATAAAGTCCATCCTCCATTTCAGGAAAGCCCACTGAAAATCGATAACCGAGTTGAAACGGTGAACCGAAGGCAATGGTATTGTAAACAAAAAAACAACATGCAATCGGAACGGCTCCGCAACACATCATTGTTACTTCAAATGAAATTTGGCGGAGAGAATATCCTTTTGCCGTCATCATTGCGATAAACGACAAACCGAGAAAGCACGCGGGAACCGCTGCCGTATATTCAATCCAAACAGAGTAAGCGAGAATGATACCTGTAACAATCCAAAGCAATGTCTTTACAAAGTAATTTTTGCAACCGAATTCCGTGAGATAAAATCCGAGAGTAACACCAAACAAAAGAAACGAGGCAGCCGGAGCATGTCCAAACATCGTTGTTGCCCAAACTCCCAATGGTGTACCAAATCCCAGTAACAAAGCAAACAGAATAGCAACACGTTGTGTTGATCCGAACAAGAGCATCAGTTGATACATGACAACAACAGCAATGGCTCCTATTAATGAAACAACAAGAGTTCCCGCAATCAAAAGGAATTTAAAATTGACATTCGGTTCGGGAAACTCGTCGGAAGAGAAGACCGGATCAAATTTATCCAGATTGTCAGTTCGTCCTGCGGCTTGAAGAACCGTGTAAGCGGCACCAACAAACGGCAATGCCAAAAAACTGACACCGGGTGATTTGTCACAATAATAATGCCCGTCACGAAAACAAAGATCAATGGAAAATTGGTGATACGGATCAATTTGTACGGAACCCTTTTTCCAAAATGAGAGAGCGAGCGATATCCGATTTGCCGTATTGCT
>JAISQH010000020.1 GCA_031274385.1 Planctomycetaceae bacterium
CGTTTATAATGAAAAATGAGAACAAAAATATTTCGTGTTTTTTCGTGCTTTTCGTGGTTCAAGTTGAATTTTTGAGAATATCCTTGAATAAAATTAAAAATAAACACGCTCAAAAACAGTGCAAGTTAAAACCAACATTGAAATTCTTTGCGTCTTTGCGCGCAATCTTGAAAAACAAAATAGACAGGTACATATTACAATGACAACGTATTAAAATAGACAGTTACTTGGCAAGGTACAGGTTCTCTATAATGTATCATTATCTGTTGAAAGCGGTCAGATACACGCTTTAATTGGTCACAACGGAGCAGGCAAAACCACGCTCATCAAAATGACTCTGGGGTTTCTACAACCGTTGCATGGTACGGTTGAATTTAATGGGCTGGATACGTGGAATGAAAAGGCTGGTGCACTGGTACGCAGTCAAATGGGCGTGTTGTTTGATGGGCGTGTTGTTTGAATCGAATGGTTTATTTCAACAATTATCGGCATTGGAAAATCTTGAAATTATCGCTCGTATTAATCGTATCGATTCAAGTATTTGGTTACCAAAATGCGAGAAACTTTTGGATGCGGTTGAATTGAGGTAACTGTCTATTTTATATCAGACTTGTTCTAAAACTTGAAAAAGAGTGTAATGATGTTTTAGTTTTTGTCAACAGATTTTACAGATGATACAGATTAGGATACAGATTAGTTTTTTATTAAAATCTGTTAAATCTATGTAATCTGTTGACAAAATCACTCACTTCTTAACAAAAATAAGATAAGGGAACTTCTAAAAACTCATTATTTTACCTAAAAATTGCTCGCAAGTCCTTTATTTTTGAATTTTTTGTAATTAAAAAATTGTTGACCGGAACTTCCGGCTGAGAGGCGAACCGGAGGCGATGTTTTGAAGTGTTTCGGTATCCAGTGAATTCGGATTGATTGTTCCTTCCGGTAAGGTTGGGCTGTGTTGATTTTTGGGGCAAATATTCAGGCAAATGTCGCAGCCAAAGAAACAATGACCAAGTTTTTTCCGAATTGCTTCCGGGATTTCGCCGCGATGTTCAATCGTCCAATAATTCAGGCAACGCCGAGCATCAAGAACAAACGGTTTCACCAACGCACCCGTCGGACACGCCGTTAAACAACGTCGGCAATCACCACATGGATTCGTCACACCTTCCTCGCAATCGTTGAAATCCGTCTTCAAAAATTCCGTTGAAAGAAATGCCGCTAAAAAAATTTTTGAACCATATTTCGGATTGATAAGCAAAGTGTTGTAACCGATTTGACCAAGACCTGCATCAACCGCAAATTGCTTTTCAAGAATCGGTGCCGTATCAACCACTCCACGACATTGACCATTCGGAAAAAGTTCGCGATGTTTGACCGCAAGCGGCTTGAGGCGTTGCCGAATCCAATCGTGATAATCAACTCCCCGCGCGTATTCCGCAACTCCGGTCAGTTGTTGTACAGGATGTTCTGCGCTGCCAAGAACCGTTGCAAAGGAAACGCCAAGCATGAGAATCGACCGGACTCCGGGCAACACCGAGTCAGGATGTTTTCGTGCCGTTCGTTTTTCAGCAAGATGATTCATGCTGGCGTGTTGTTCCGCGTCAATCCAACGTTCAAAAGCGTCATACGTTTTCGGGCGTTCCGCCAATGTAACACCGCAGAGTTCGAAACCAAGTTCGAATGCCGCCGATTTCAGTACGTCAGTCGCGTTCATGATTCGAAGTTCGGGCAATGGATCGAACGATTCCGGCTGTTTCAAGAAATGTCAATGTTGATTCCAACGGACGGTCAGTGAAATGGACAATCGGCTCCACCGGAAATTCCAACGCCGGAACCTTAAACGGAGGATCAAACGGATTTTCAATCGGTGAAACAACTTCCGCCACCGGAACCGCCGCAAAAAATAAACCGGTAAAAACCTCCGCAAGATCAATCTTTTGATCTTCCGCCAATTCAGTGACAATTTCGGGAACTTTCATTCGTTGTTTCAAAAAATCGGAAAACAGAAAAATAGTAATAAAAATAAGAAAAACCGCCGCCGTAACTCCAATCCAAGTCCGTTTTTTGAATCGATTATTCAGGCGGGAATCCGGTTGAAGATTCCGGCAATTTGTTAAAACAACCGGATCATTCGGAAATTCAGTATCAGGAAATCGGAGTTCGAGTTCCAATTGGAGCATTGCCGCGTAGTATTCCCACAACACCGGATTCCGACGGACATACCACGCCGTCCAACCGTCAAGCGGTCTCGCTTCGTCAAGCGCCCGGTCAATCCGAGCCATCCAATAACGGTTTAAGAAGTTCATAGGAATAGTTGGAGTTTTTTTCTGGCACGGTGAAGTCGGACTCGTACGGCTACTTCGTTTTTGCCGAGTTTTTCGGCAATTTCCGCCAACGGCAAATCGTCACGATAACGAAGTAACAGAATCGTCAATTCATCTGCCGAAAGATGTTGTTCGGCAAGGTTCCAAAAGTTTTGTCTTTCCTCCTCCATGTCAAGCCGGTTGACCGGCAATGTCGCCGGTTCACCGAAATCATCCAGCGGCACCGTTTTTCGACTCCGTTTTTCAGCAACAGCCATTCGAAACGCACTCCGATGCAGCCAACCGGCAAGTTTCCCGCCGGATTGAAGTTGTCCGATCATTTCAAACGCCCGTATCAATGTCCGTTGCGTCAACTCTTCCGCTAATTCCGCACCCATTGTAAAGCGCAACAAAAATCG
>JAISQH010000186.1 GCA_031274385.1 Planctomycetaceae bacterium
AAGTCGCGGGACGGTTGCATTTAAGGATGGAACCACGATTGCCGGAATCACGACGGGCGGTTATCGGATTGATTCGTCACCGAGTGGTGTTGGAACAACGGTTAGTACCTCAAGCGGTATTGGCATGGTTGGACAGGCGGATTCAAATGAGCGGTTGGTGTTGCAGGCAACGGAAGCCGGACGCGGCAACTTTGTCAATGTCTATGTCGCGCAAGGTTCCTTTGATACCTACGATGACTACGGCAACAAACAGAGTTATACTACCGGAAGCGATATGGTTGCCACCATCAATGGTAATCTTGCCAACGCCACAGGGAACAACATCTCCATTAATACGCCGGATTTGGCGTTGTCGATGAATGTTGCGAATCAGGTGGGTTACACCGGCTTCTCGATTGACGGCGGCGGGGCGTTGTTCCAACTCGGTCCCGATGTGGTTTCCTCGCAACAGATGCGGCTTGGTATTGGTTCGATGATGACAACCCGGCTCGGAGGAGTAAGCGGGCAACTTTATCAACTCAAAAGCGGCGGCGACGCCGACCTGAGAACTTCGGATGCCAGCAGGAAATTGGCTGATAAAATCATCAACGAAGCCATCTCCACCGTAGCAACCACTCGCGGAAGACTTGGTGCTATCCAAAAAGCGTCGCTGGAACCCAATGTTACGGCGTTGCAAGATTCGTTGACGGCTCTGACCGAGTCGGAAGCCTCCATCTCGAACGCTGATTTCGCAGAGGAAAGTTCAAACATGACCCGGCTTCAGTTGTTGATCCAAGCCGGTGCCCAAACATTGGGTATTGCAAACCAACTCCCGCAATACGCGGCATCATTGGTTGGCTAGTCATACCAAAAAGAGCCGGAAGAAAATTCAACAGAACTTCTTCCGACTCCCAACAAAAAAAGGAGAATCCGTTTGTGATTCTCCTTTTTTTTTGATTATTTCTTTTAATTTTGAAGTTAATCATTATGATTAAATCTATAAAATCCGCAGTTGCGGAAAACGTAAAAAAGTCTTCCAGACGAAATCGCTGCGTCGCGACGGCGTAAAAAAGTCTTCCAGACGAAATCGCTGCGTCGCGATGGCGTAAAAAAGTCTTCCAGATGAAATCCGATGCGTCGGATTTCGTGAAAAAGTTGTCAGGATGAAATCCGATGCGTCGGATTTCGTGAAAAAGTTGTCAGGATGAAATCCGATGCGTCGGATTTCGTGAAAAAGTCGTCAGGATGAAATCCGATGCGTCGGACAGCGAAAAAAAGTCTGCGGGATAAAATCCGATGCGTCGGACAGCGAAAAATAGTCTGCAAATGACATCGCAACATTGCGGAAAACGTTAGTTTTTATTGTAGGGGCAATCCCTTGCGGTTGCCCCGAATGATCACCGATTCAGGGCGACCGCAAGGGTCGCCCCTACGGGTAAATGGTTCCTATTGTCTGAACACGATTTTTCTGATTGATAAGATTGAATAGGATAATCTACCGTGAATAATATCGAATCGTCAACTCTTTTCCAATAGACTATCCTATCAATCTTCTTAATCCCAAAAATCGTGTTCAGACAATAGGAACGGTTGGTTCACCTGCAATGGAAAAGAAACACCGAAGGCTCTTTTATATTTTAGTCGCGTTAGCGACGACATCAAAGAGTGTAAAAAACGGAGTAAGGAAGCCCCACAAAAAATGAAATCATCAGTTTTTTTTCCTTCTGTTGCCCCCCCGTCTTGCAATATCGAATCTTAACGGCTATAATTCGACGAAATAATCCGACTTATGGAACGGCGTATTGATGCCGTTTCGTATTGAATTTATTTTTGTTGCGGGCGTAGCTCAGTTGGTAGAGCACGACGTTGCCAACGTCGTTGTCGACGGTTCGAACCCGTTCGCCCGCTTTTGCGTCAGTAACCGCCGTGGCGGGACCGTAAGGCGGTTGTCCGGTTAAGATTACGAAGTCCAGTCCCACAAAGACTGGGCTTTTTTATTCCCTTGCACGTTTCGGGAACAAACAAACTCTCTTTTTTACTTTAAGTACAATGACGAATTCTGAAAACCTTGAATCTGAAAACTTCGCATCTGATGAAAATATTGTAATAGATGATTTGGAATTGACGGCGGATGTGACGGAAATCAGTTCGTGCGAACGGCGTGTCAAAGTAACGGTTCCTCGTTCCGAAGTGGATCGTTATTTTCAAAATGAATTTACCGAATTGGAAAAAAATGCCTATGTTCCCGGTTTTCGTCCCGGTAAAGCACCGCGAAAACTTGTTGAAAAGCGATTCAAAAAAGACCTTTCGGAACAAGTTAAAAACGCGATGGTCGTCAACGCTTTGACAAAAATTAATAAAGGAAGCAATTTTACTCCGATCAGCGAACCGGATTTTGAATACGCCTCTTTGATTTTGCCTGATGAGGGACCGTTTGTTTTTGAATTTGGAATTGAAGTTCGTCCTGAATTTGACTTGCCGGAATGGAAAGGTCTTAAAATTGAAAAACCGGTACGGGAATTTTCTGCCGCCGATATTGACAAAACGGCTAAACAAATTTTGGAAAAGTACGGCACACTCGAACCCAAAAACGAACCTGCCGTATCCGGTGACTATATTGAAACCAAATTGACGTTCCAAGCGGGTGAACAAATTCTTTCTTCGGCGGAGCAAGAGATCATCCGGCTTCGCCCAACGCTTTCGTTTCACGATGGTTTCATTCAAAATTTCGATACGTTGCTAACCGGAGCCAAACCGGGTGATGTCATTACGGCTCAGATGACCTTGACAGAAGACGCGGCAAACCCGGAATTTCGTGGTAAAACGGTGGATGCGGTTTTT
>JAISQH010000025.1 GCA_031274385.1 Planctomycetaceae bacterium
AAGCACGAAAAAACACGAAATATTTTTGTTCTCATTTTTCATTATAAACGATTGACAACATACTAGTATTTTTCGTGATATTTCGTGTTTTTCGTGGTAGAATCCCACAAATGGATAACCTGATGCGAAAAAGAGGTTCGTTTGACTCTTTGCGTCTTTGCGCGCAAAATAAAATAGACAGTTACATTGTCGATTGGTATTAAATCTGCAATCAATGTGTAACACGATTCGTGTTTTTGCGGTGAGGATAAATAGTAATTATCTTTTTTGTTTTTCAAGTTTGCGCACAAAGGTACGAAGCCACAAAGAGGATATTTTAGTTTTGTCAACAGATTTTACAGATTTAACAAATTTGTTTTTTATAAAAATCTGTTCAATCTGTGTAATCTGTTGACAATAATGGAACAATTTTCAATTGTCCATTTTCAATTTTCAATTAAAACCTTCGTGTTTTTTGCGCCTTTGTGCGAAACATTAAAAAACAAAAGAGACAGTTACGATAAAAGAGGTGTAAAAGAGGTGTGAGTGCTTGCTTTATCTGAGCCGTCGCCAAGGTAAAAATTTCCAACGGAGTAAAAGCCGTAGTTTTTGAAAGAGGGAGAGCCGAGTCCGTCCTTGAACAATTCGTAACGGTTTTTTTCGGATTTTATGATACAAATTGTAATATCGGCTCCACATCAATCCGTACACATAACGGCTGTCACGCTGAATCAATTTGTAAAGCGGTGCCGCGTTCGTATAATAAATTTCGCAACGCTCAAATTGAATTTGGAGTAATTTGTTCCATTTTTCTTCAAACTCTTCCATACGCCGGATCATTTCCCTGAAACTGTATTGTTCTTGTTCCGAAAGATTTTTCGGTTTCATTTTCTGCATGTTCCAATTTTTCCTGTCAAGAAGCGACGCGAATTGGTTCACGGTCAAACCGCATCGGCGAAGTTCGTTTTGCGGCAGATAAATTCGTTGTTGCTGATAATCTTCCACCAGATCGCGCAGGATGTTCGTCCATTGGAAAGCAATTCCGCTTGCTTTTGCCGCACGAACAACCGGGTTGGAAAAAAGCGGTTCCGTTGTTCCCCAAACAGCCAACGAAGCAAAACCAACCGAAGTCGCAACCTGATGACAATAATCAGCACAATCTTCAAATGTTTCAAAATAATGCGGTTCAATATCCGATTCGACCCCGTCAATTAAATGAAACAAAGGTTCGCGTGGAATTTTGAAACGATCAACAATCATTTTCAGAGCAGGGAGCAATTTCAAACCGGCACAGTCAGGAAACTGTTGTTCCAACGCTTGGAACGCGGCTTCATGATTGGCGTCGGCAATAACGGGCTCTCTACCGTTAAGAGAACCGAGTGTCGCTTCCAACGCCGCAACCCATTGGTTTAAACGTTGCAATTTCCGCCGCGTGTTGGTGGAAAGGACGCTGCCGCTTTGCGGATCAATATCCGGTTGATCAACTAAATCATCCGTGAACCGAGTATAAGCATAAAGTATTTCCATCGCTTCCCGTTTGGCTGCCGGAAGAGCAGAAAACGTGGGAACAAAACTCGATTTTGCAGACAGAGTAATCTGTTTACATCTCTGAATACTGGATCGAAGTGAATAATCAGACATGGAACCTTTCTTCCAATCTTCCAAACCACAACCATCATGAAACAGAAAAAAAAGAAGAAATTGCTTCTTTCCGGTCATGTTTTGGATACAAATTGATTCTGGAATTGAATATTATTAAACAATTAAGGGAACTTCTAAAAACCGAGACTAACCACGAAACACACGAAATTTCACGAAAAATACAATTTATATTTTTGTAATATGAAGTTATAGAAAACTTCCTTGAGTAAAATAATGAATACCATCAAAAACAGAACAAGTTAAAACTAACCTTGAAGTTCTTTGCGTCTTTGCGCGCAAGCCTTAAAACAAAATAGACAGTTACTCTTGTTCGATATTTATGTCACTTGTCATAATTTGGTGTTATCAAAACATTTAGAATTCGTATTGTTACAATATTGTTTCCAAAACGTAAAATCAACAGGAACTAGTTCTTGAAACAGATAAATAATGTACGGAAATTGCCAAAAAGACAATTTTAGCACGGAAAATGAAAAAACGATGAATTCCAATTCGTTTGGATGAAAGTCATCTTCCCCATATTTTCAATTGTCCATTTTCAATTTTCAATTACTCAAACAGCGCGTATTGACGAAAATCTTGTTTGTAAGCGAGAAGAGTTTGGAACGATGCCATGAAACGATGTTCTGTTCCGAGTTGTCGGGCGACATTGACGGATTTGATTTTGGGGCGGTTTTCTTTTGAAAGTCCGGCAACTCCTTTTTTTCCAATGGCTTGAGGACCGCCGATGCGGACAAGCAAAGGATAAAAGCAAAGCGTTTCGTCATCGGGATTGACATGAATCAACATTTTTTCGGTTTCAGACAAGGCTTGACCGTATTTGCCGTTCGGAGCCAGCGAACCGCAGTCCAACGCTCCGGCTAAAAGAACCGACCGAATTGATAATTCATTGCGTTTGCCTTCGGCGGTTGCCAACATTTGTAATGTTTCACAAACCAATTTCGCTCCGAAACTGAAACCGATGAGCGAAACTTTACTGTTTGGTTTAAGATTCCGAAGAAACAAAACCAGATCATTTGCCTGATCTTCGGCTCTTTGTGCTTTAATCAGGGCGTCTTTTCGGATTCCGCACGCCACCCGTTCGGATGACCAACTCCAGATGAGGAGCCGATGTTCTCCGCGTTTTTCCAAAAGGCGGTCAAAAGTCATTCCGTGCGATTGGGCGTCGGCGGCTGTCGTCCAATTGCCGTGAATCACAATAACCAACGGTTTTTGCGGACAATGTGTTTCTAAAAATTCTTCCAATGTTGCCGAACGCCATTGCCGAACGGAACGGGAGTTTTCGCCGAGTTTTTTAACGGTAAGATGTTCCAAGCCTGTTGTTGCCGAACGAGTATCGACAAACCAGGTGTCTCCCGCTTGCGCAACGGAAACAAAAAAACTAAACATGAAAATAAAGAATAAACGTTGCATAACAGTAACAGCAGGTTTTAGTAAATAAATTAAGTGGTTAATTGTCTTGACTAATTGCATTTGATTACGGAGAAGTTGATTCCTGAGAGGTTACGGTATTTTAGGTTTTTTTTCGGGCAATTCAAGAAAATCAAACAAATTTGTTCCATTTGTTAAAATTTTCCGTTTTTATGAGGAAGTGGGATCAATGGGGTTGTAGGTGATCATTCCGGTTTGAGAACGAGATATTTTGATTCTTTTGTTTGCTTTTTCTTAAGCGTGGTGTAGAGTATCTTGGCTGAAAAAGAACGGCGAGAAGAAATGGATTTGTTTCGCCAAACCGATACACCAGACTCACCCCCCCTTTTTTTACAGGAGAGAAAATTATGAAGAGAGTTGCGTTGTTTTGTGCTGTTGCTTTAGTGCTTTCTACATTTTCCGTTGGTTGCAGTTCCGACGGGAGTTTTAGTTTGTGTCGAACGGGTTCTTTATTCCCGACAACACGGGCGAAAAAGGAAGTGGTTTATACGACATCAGCAACAGGTACCGGAGCATGTGATGTTGCTTCGGCGTGCGATCCGTGCGAACCCGCCGCGTGTAACCCATGCGAACCGGTCTGCAATCCGTGCGATATGAGTTGCACCGGAGTTGTTTCGGGAAGAATTATTCCGGGACCCGCAATGAGTAATTAAAAAATGAAAGTAACCAACACGGTTATTTTATGACTCACCACAAAGGCAGTAGAATAAACCAAGGGCGGTTTCATTCCCACTTGTTTGTTCTACTGCTTTTTTGTGTTTTCGTGGCGAAATAGTCGCCTACGACAAAGTTCCGTAATTAGGCTAATCGCCTGAAAGAAAGTTCCATTTGCAGCCGTTTAACGTACAAATAATGATCGTTGCGCGATTCCTGTTATTGATTAAACGTATCAACAATAAAATCACTTATCTCTTTCGATGTAACCGGTAGCCAAGCTGATTTAATATCCGACACATCGTCCGTTCTTTCGGAAGCAATTCTTTCTCGTACCCTTTTTCAGAAACCAATTTTTCTAAAACAGATTTGGCGGTGATTTGTGTGTAACGAAATGTGTTTTCAAATCGCGGGTTCGCTTGTACCTGTCTATTTTGTTTTTCAAGATTGCGCGCAAAGACGCAAAGAATTTCAAGGTTGGTTTTAACTTGCTCTGTTTTTGAGCGTGTTTATTTTTAATTTTATTCAAGGATATTCTCAAAAATTCAACTTGAACCACGAAAAGCACGAAAAAACACGAAATATTTTTGTTCTCATTTTTCATTATAAACG
>JAISQH010000197.1 GCA_031274385.1 Planctomycetaceae bacterium
ATTGGAGAACTTGGTAGTAGGAAAGTAGAGTTCTACGAAATCCTTTTCACTATTTATTTGGCGGTTCTGTTTTTTCGGCTGCGACAAAGAGGTTACCGCCCGGCAACGGCAGGTAACCCGAAAGCGGAGTCAACATATTAAGAATTTTGAGTTGTACTTTGCCGATATTGGAACGCCGAAGCCAAATGCCGTTGATCAGCCACGCGAAGTACGCCGCCGCGTGGACACTCCGGCAACTCACCACCCGGAAACCGGACGCCTGACAAAGCCGAATTATATCACGCTTCGTATAACGCCGCCGATAACCAAGCGTTTTATCGAGTTCACAAAACAACGACGGATATTGCGGAACAACCAAAATCGCCTTGCCGCCGGAACAAAGCATGTTGTAAATTCGTTTCAACGCCGCTAAATCATCCTTCGTTTTCTGGAGACCGTGAACGTACAGAACAGAATCAAATTCATTGTTCCGAACAGACTCGTCCGAATTAACCTCCGAATCAACGTCGGAATTAAGATCAAGACGAATCACATCAACAACCGCGTTTCCATCATAAAGATTTTTGAGAAAATGAACACATTCCTCCCGATGGTCGGACACGACAAGTTTTTCACGTTGCGGCAGGAGCCGGGAAATCAAACCGACATGGCTTTCCAGTTCGAGAATCCGGTTGCCCCAATACGGCAACGAACGACGGACAATATCGTGATAATAACGCCGAAGACTGTCAGGAGAACTCTGAACCTGCAATACATCCGATTCCTTCGCATAGTCGTCAAGAAACCAATATTTCAAAATGGTCCAAATGGCACTGATTCCGTCTTTCCAACCGATTTTTTTACCTTCGTTGTATTTTCGCCCGTGATAACTGATCGGCACTTCATAAACACTGAGACCGCGTTTGGCAATCTTGACCGTCAATTCCGGTTCGATTCCAAATCGGTTCGAACGCAACGGAATTGATTTCAAAACCTGTCCGCGAAACGCCTTGTAACAAGTTTCCATGTCGGTTAAATCGAGACCGGTTACCAAGTTGGACAGAAACGTCAACAGGTAATTACCAAGTTTATGATGATAAAGCAGAACTTTCCGCATCTCACGGCTTGCGAACCGCGAGCCGTAAACGACATCGGCATAACCTTCCAACAACGGTTTGAGAATAAGATGATATTCGTTCGGGTCGTATTCCAAATCGGCGTCCTGAATAATGGCAAAATCACCGGTCATTTCTTCAATTGCCCGACGAATCGCCGCGCCTTTCCCAAAATTGGCAGGCTGGTCGAATGACCGGATCATCGGGTAACGCTCAATGAGTTTCCGAATCACTTCCGATGTCCGGTCTTTCGACGCATCGTTGACGATAATAATCTCTTTTTGCAGGTTTTCAGGAAGCCATGCCGCAACAACACGATCCACAAGGCGTTCCAAATACGCCTGCTCGTTATAAACGGGAATAAGAATCGAAAGCGTCGGCATGGAAAATTTGTGATTTGGGGTTTGTGGTTTGGGGTTTGGGATTCGTATGTAAAAATATCCTGTTAATCTTATCAATCCTACTAATCTTGTTCAGACAATTAAATAACCAAATAAATAACCAAAAATCAAAAAATCCTGTTCAGATACTTGTATTCGATGACAAAGGCTAGTATAGTAAAGAGCGATCAAAACATCAAGACGATGATTTCTCTGAACCGTGTTGTTGTCACGGCAGGCAAAATCAATTCGGAACCTCAATGAGGAGATTTTACAATGAACAAAACATTGTCCAAAACATGGTACAAGAGAATGAACAAGAGATTGTCTAAAATAATGATTTCGGTTTGGGTCATTTTAGCCTTGTGTTCTTGGAACGTTTTTGCTCAAGAGTTGGAGAATTGGTCTCGTTTTCGCGGACCGAACGGACAAGGCGTTTCGGCGGCAAGCGATCTTCCGTTGCAATGGAGTGCGGAAGAAAACATTGCCTGGAAAACGGAAATTCCCGGTGAAGGTTGGTCGTCGCCTGTTATTTGGAATGACCATATTTTTCTGACATCGGCTGCTGAGGAGGGCAAAAACTGTCACGTTATTGCGGTGAGCCGGAAGACCGGAAAAATCCTTTGGGACAAAATGGTTTTCACGCAGGAGCCGCAATTCAAGCATCCGAAAAATTCCTTTGCAACACCAACTCCGGTCACTGATGGTTTGGCGGTGTATGCGGTTTTTGGCAGCGGCGGATTTATTGCGTTGGATTTTAACGGTAACAAAATTTGGAGCAATCAGGAACTTCATTATTATTCGCAACATGGTTTGGGTACTTCTCCGATTTTGTACCATGATTTGCTTGTTATTGCGATTAATCCGAGTAATCGTGAAGAGCCGAAGCGGCTTGGTTGGCAAGACCCTTGGGATCAATCGTATCTTCTTGCTCTTGACAAAAAGACCGGTCAGGAGCGTTGGCGGGGCAAACGCGGAATGTCCAAAATCGGTCATGCGACTCCGGCGATTATTCAGGTTGACGGCAAAGACCAGATTGTCAGTCCGGTTGGTGATGTGATTCAGGGGTTTGATCCGGTCAATGGCAAACTGATTTGGACGATTAAAAGTCCGGGCGAGCCGGTTGTTCCTTCACCGGCGATTGGTGACGGTCTTGTGTACACGGCTCCGATGCCTAGCGATGCGATTCGGGCGGTTCGTACCAATGGAACGGGCGACTGTACCGAAACCCATATCGCA
Organism: Planctomycetaceae bacterium; assembly: GCA_031274385.1. Classification (GTDB taxonomy): domain Bacteria; phylum Planctomycetota; class Planctomycetia; order Pirellulales; family Thermoguttaceae; genus WRKP01. The sequence continues at coordinate 2,714 of JAISQH010000197.1, forward strand.
TGGGAGCAAAAACGCAATGTTCCAAAAATGGCGTCGTTTTTGTACGTTAAACCCTGTCTTTATGCTGCGAACGATAATGGGAGTTTTTCTGCTTACGATGCGGAGACCGGCGAATTTCTTTGGCAAAAACGTCTTAGCGGGGCGTTGAATCCATCGCCGCTTTATGCGGACGGAAAGATTTATGTTCTTTCCGAACTCGGCACAACAACCGTACTAAAACCAGCCGCCAACCCCAAAGAACCGCCGGAAATTGTAGCAGAAAATGAACTTGGCGAACACACGTTAGCGTCAATGGCTGTTGCCGGAAAACAACTCTTCATCCGAACCGATCACCATCTTTGGTGTATCGGAAAATAAAACCCCACACTATACTTTCGGCAGTTACACGATTGGTGTTTTGGCAAATTATTTAGTAAATTGTTTTAGTA
>JAISQH010000199.1 GCA_031274385.1 Planctomycetaceae bacterium
AGAATCCGGGTTCAGTGACAATTGCCGATCCGCAAGAGCCGCTGCCTGAGGATATTTTTCGCGTCCGATCCAGTATTTTGCCGTCAACAGCGAGATGAACCCCTCGTAAGCCGCTGCCGGATATTCGAGTTGCCAGAGCCGAAGCGAATCAATTACCCGGTCGTAATTCTTTTCCCGCAAAAACGTCTCGGCACTCCGACTCGCGGAACCTTGCAACGCCACCTGTTCCGCATATTGAAGACGCCCGTCATCCTTTGTGTCGTTGGCTTTGCTCAACGCCTTACGTGCTTCCGCGCCTTGCCCCACCGCCGCAAGATATTCGCCCTTAACCCGGTAAAATGTACTGATTGATTGGTTCTTCCCGTTTTTTGAAACTTTCTTCTCGGCGTCTTTGATGAATTTTTCGGCGGCGGTTTTGTTGAGCATGTCAAGCGACACATCGGCAGCCAACGCGTAACATTCGGCAGCAAAATCATCAAATTTCAATTTTTGAGCGGCAGCAACATAAATCTGCCCCGCCAGTTTCCAATCAATCAGATAATCCCGCGACACAGTACCCGCCAATAAGGCAAGTTTGTAAATGGCATTATCGCCTGACAGATTGGGATTACCTGTCAATGCCGAACGAACCGTTTCCGCGATGAGCCGGCGGTATTTCGCAACTTGTTCCAGTCTTGCCGTATCTTGGCGGGTTGGAGTTTGAGATTTGGCGGCGGGTTTGGGTTTCTTGTCGGTTCCTTCCATCATTGCTTTTTCGGCAGCGTCTAGTTCCTCCTGCGTCGGATTGAGAAGCGTATTCATTTTCGCCTGATAAACCTCAATCAGTTGGAGCAACGAATCGGCATCCAGTTTGGTTGCGTCATATTTTTCCAATTGGATCAAACATTGATCCAATGTCGGCAGATTTTTCGGATCCGCCGGAACTTGCGGCAAATCAATTTCAATCCGGTTCACTGCCGAAAGATGTTGTGTGTTGGTATCGGAGGTCAGTTCGACGGCGTAAGTTCCCGGTTTGAGATAAACATGAAACGGTGACGCCTCTTCGCTGTTCTGACCGTCGCCGAAATCCCAGAGCAACTTACCGCGTGCGGCAAGTCCGGCAGAGCGGTTCTGGAACCGAACCACAATCAGTTGCTGGTCATTGTCCGGCAACGGGAGACCGCTGACGATTTGATAAACAAAATCCGTTGAACCGGGTTTATCGGCAAAACTCACCGCGCCAGCCGGAACTTTGGCAATTTCTCCATTCTGAAATGCTTCTTCGGGAATGAGTGTTAATTTTTTCGGTTTATCTTCGGCGGGGTTCAATTCCCAAACAAGTAACATGCTTGCCGAACCGTCACCGGTGGCGTGATAATATTCGAAGCGATGTTTCCCTTGTGAAAGGTTGACCAGTTTAACGATCTCGGGTCTTGCCTGCCAAGCCCTGCCGTGCCGACCGGGATGCGACGCCACAATCTTGCCGTCAATTAAAACAAAACTGCAATGATGTGAGGATGTTACCAGAACGTATTTTCCAGCGGTTGCAATATTCAGATTGCCGGAATATCGGGAAAGAAACGGTTCTTGCCGAAGAGTGAACGGATTATAACCGTGATTGACTGTTTTAACGTAATCGGCACCGATGGGTTTCTTGGATTGTTCAAAGGCTTTTTTAACGGCTTCAAAATCGTCCATACTGAACTGACTTTCGATGTGCCGTGTTTCCAACAGGAGTCCGGCGTCATTCGTCCACGCAGGAACCGCAACATTATTTGGTGATTTACCATTCGGGAGACCGTAATAAATATTGTATCCGCCGGTTTTTTCCTCCGTTTGAATTGCCAGACGGCAAAAATCACCGGGACCGAGTTGCAGGATTCGGAACGGGACAGGTTTCTTCGAGCGGGTGGTGACGAAGACGGTTTTTCCGGCGTTTTCGGTTCGCGGATCAACATTTTTCGCGGCAAGATTGATGAGTCCCTGATGCAAAAACTCCGTGACAATCACTGTTTTACCGGCAGCAACATCAACTTCCCGCATTGCCGCAAAAGAACCGCCGCCAATCTCATAAGTTTGCCCCGCCGCCGACGGAATAATCAAAAACAGAATCAAAAACAAAATTAAACCCCGAAACATAAGCAACTCCAAAATTGAAACACTGAAAATTTCCGAGCAAAAATAACAATCAGCTCCTATTTTATCATCTTGTCCCGCTTTGGCAACGTTTGAGACTGGGCATCTTGAAAAGAGCGAAAGAATGAAATAAAATTCTCAAACAATTTTCATTCTTTATTTTCCATTTTCTATTACGGGTTTTAGATTTCCATGTTACCGATTCTGAAAAACGACGAAATTGCGCCGAACATATTTGAGATGGTCATTGAACATCCGCGATTGGCACAAAAGGCTCAGCCGGGTCATTTTGTGATTGTCATGACGGATGAGACCGGTGAACGGATTCCTTTAACGGTTGCCGATTTTGACCGTGCGGCGGGAACCATTACGCTGGTGATTATGGCGATTGGAACTTCGACGCGAAAATTGGTTCGGTTCAAGGCTGGCGAAAAACTTCCGGCGATGATTGGACCGTTGGGTCATGCCAGTGAGTTGGACAATTTTGGTACGGTGATTATGGTTGCGGGCGGAGTGGGAACTGCGCCGGTGTACCCGATTGCCCGTGCGCTGCACGAAAAAGGCAACCATGTCATTTCGATTCAGGGAACAAGAAATAAGGAACTTCTTTTCTGGACGGAAAAACTCGCCGCAGTCAGTGATGAGCATTTGATAACAACCGACGACGGCAGTGCCGGTAAAAAGGCATTGGTAACAGAGCCGCTTCGGGAAATTCTTGAAACGAGAACAAACGAGATTGGTTGTGTTTATATGATTGGTCCGGCGATCATGATGAAATTTTGCGCAAAAACAATTGTGCCGTTTGGCGTCAAGGGTGTTGCCAGTCTGAACAGTGTGATGATTGACGGCACCGGAATGTGCGGCGGTTGCCGTGTGAAAATTGGTAACGATACAAAATTTACCTGTGTTGACGGACCCGAATTTGACGCGTCGCTTATTGACTGGGACATTTTGTTGGCGCGTCAAAAAATGTACTGCGAAGAAGAAAAATGTTCATTAAACCGTTACCTCAGTGATACGGCAAACAGAAATCACCATTTGTAATCACCGTAACGGTTGATTGAATTCTCACTCTTCTCTGACTTCGAGCAGTTTTTGTAACGTTTCCGGTTCCACTTCAAAAGTGGTTCCATGTCGGGCGTGAATGGGAAAACATAGTTTGTCTGTTTTATTTTGCCAGTTTTTCAAGTCCAGAGATTGAACGACACCGAAATGATGTTTCGTGTAACAGTCGTAATAAACAAACCATTTGTTACCGATTTTCAGGGCGGTGGAACCTTCCACCCAATTCGTGTGCGAAATCACTCCCTGAACTTCAAACGGTCCCGTCGGAGAAGAACCAATTGCAAGCAAAATATTTTTCTTCGCTTCGGGTTTGAGAGTTTCGTCCTTGTAAAACAATTCCGGTGCCAAAGTGTTTTTTGCAGTCACGGCTACTTTTGGAAAATAAGGATTTTAAATAACACTAAAAAGAAACCCTGTAAAAAAATGAAGCAATCAGTGTTTTTAGGCACGTAACAAAATAAATTTTAACATCTCATAACGTAAAGCGAATCATTGAAGTTAAGAAGTTAAAACGATTTTGCTTCACCGCCGTTACGGGAACCCATTGCGCCCCAAATGCCAAACGGCGAATCACCGGAAACTTCGCCTACCGGAGTTGTTGTTACGTTTGGAAAACTGTTGTCGGTTCCCATGTCAATAGTTTCCGAAACAAATCGTACGGAACCGTCTCCCAAAACAACATTCACTCCGCCCGGATGGTAACTACTTGCCGTAACGATATTATACCAGGGAGCAGCATCAAAGCGCAAGATGGTTTATTGGGACGAATAACCGTATCAAAATAACAATTATAACTATCCCCGGAAGCATAATTTTTTCCCGCCACACGAGAATCCCATGGGATACGTTGCGGCGTATTCATCTCCTGCAACTGTATTAAGGCAATTTTGCCGGTTCGCAATGTAAGCCAGGGGTCGAACTTCCTCCAAAGGGCGAAGTTCGTAACAGTCTATTTTAATTTTAGACTTTTTGATCAATTTTTCGTCATGTTATTTTGTTTCAAAAAAATAATTTCTCAAAATCCTTAATAATTGTTATAAATGACAACATTTTAAAATGGACAGTTACATTGAACAGATTTTTATAAAAAACGAATCTGTAAAATCTGTTGACAAAACTAAAATATCCTCTTTGTGTTCTTCGTGCCTTTGTGCGCAAACTTGAAAAACAAAAGAGATAGTTACGAAAAACCCTGTTCAGACAATTGGGGATTATAATAAATCGTTTCATTAAACTTGGCAAATTGCTGGGTTACGAATGTAGGATTCTTGATTTTTCATTTGAGTTGGGTTAATCTTGAAATATAACCCATTGCTTGTGATTTCAAATCAAAATTAATTTCATGGAGAGATTCTGATGTCCGACGATCCTAAACCACAAAAAGCGTTGATACCGATTCTTATTTTAGTCATTTTTATTTTGCTTGTCGTTGTTGTGTTCCAATCGGGCAAGAACCGGCAAGAAGAAAAACCAATGAGTTCGGTCAACCAAAATGAAAAATCCGAACAGGAACCAATTGCCGAATCAGAACCGGTTACAGTAAAATCCGGTGAAAAAATCAACCGTGAAATGTTGAAAAAACAAGGCGTCCGGTTGGTTGAATCTTCGGCGGTTGACCGGTTGAATCAGGAACATCTCAAAAAATCAGTCGAAGAACAAAAGGTTTATGATTCCTTGCTGCGTTGGACAATGTACGGAAAAGTTGAAGACAAAAAGTGGGGAATTCGTGCTCTTTTGAATATGTCTTATGTTTCCGAAGCCCGCTTAATCCGAACTGTTGAAAAAAATGACGGAGTGGAAATCATTGTCCTTTACGAATTTCAATCAATCAATACATTGGAAATTCTATGCGATGTGGAATCGGTCAAACTCGATTTTATGAAACGGGCAAAACCTTATCTTTCTGTTGGTTCCAATGTCGCAACAACATGGCTTGCACCGGTTTTTGACGGATTTGTGCCGGGTTCGGGAACCGTTTTGAAACTGGGCGGTGCCGCGTTTCCTATTGCGGCGGACTCTTTTGCCGAAGGTTTGGCGTTGCGCGGTTACAAGGGACTTTCGGAACTCATGGATTCGTGGAACCTTTCGAACAAAAAAGGAAAAATCGATGTGTTTGGTTCAACGGATTCGTTGCAGGGAAAAAAAGTACGGATAACCCATCGCCACGGCGTGGTCGAAGAAATAGAACCGGTCGGTTGCGGCTTGACCGAAACAGAACGGAATCTTTGTGCCAATCTCGGCGTTTTAGCGGATTACCATGTGATGCCGAAACTGGATGCGGCAGTTGGCGAAACATGGCATGTTCGTGCTGACCAGTTTTCAAATATTCTCGATCCGTCCATGCGAGGCATTCCTTTCGGAACGCTTGAAATCACAAGAAAAGAAACCGTCGGAACATTGGCAACTCTCGAAATAACCGGCGGATTTATTGAACTGGATTCCTCCGACACAAAATCGAGCCGCATTGGAAAATGTACACCTCGCGGCACAATGCGTTATAATATTCAAGACGGTTTTGTCGAAAGTGCTTCGCTCCAAGCCGAGATTTCGATTGACCGGCTTTCAAAGAAACACATTCTTTTCGAAACACGATTCAAATCAACTCCAAAACTCGAAATGGAATACGAATGTTCCAAAGGAACAGAAAAAGTAATCCGAATCCCCGAAGAATGGAAAAATCTCCAACCCATCCGGCTTTTTGAATGACGGTTTCTGTAACAATTTAATTGATTAGATAAAAAAGGGTTGATTTTATTGTAGGGGCAATCCCTTGCGCTTGCCCCGAACGATCACCAATTCAGGGCGACCGCAAATTCAGGGCGACCGCAAGAGTCGCCCCTACGGGGAAATTGTTCAATTAATTTGTTCTTTTGAATTTTTCATTTCGCTTATTAAAATGGGAAATGCTGTTGCCAGGATTGCGGTTTGGGTGTAAATTAGATGACATTTGTTCGGCAACCGGTCATTGGGCAATGGGCGATTGATAAAATTTTTTGCGTAATTCGGGTAAAAAGCAATGAAATGCCAAAAATGTGAAAAAGCGGCGACGTTCCATATTACGGAGTTGACCGGTTCGAAACCGCAGGAACATCATCTTTGCGAAGAACATGCGCGGGAATATCTGAATGATTCTTCGGAACAAAACGACGCTTCGGCTGGTTTGACATCGACGTTGTCTCAAGGGATGGTGAAACAAATGTCCGCAAACAAGGCAGCAGCGGAGTTGAAAGAGCTTGATCAGCAAACCTGTCCGGTTTGCGGAATGAGTTTCTATGATTTTCGAAGTCGGGGACGCTTGGGTTGTCCGAACGACTATGATTGTTTTGCCAAACAACTTGACGCATTGATTATCAACATTCATGGGGTTCAGGAACATATTGGTAAAGTTCCCAAACGTACCGGCAACGATTCGGGACGGCGAACCTTTCTTATTAAACTCCGCCGCGATCTGAACGAAGCAATTCAATATGAAGAATATGAACGGGCTTCCAAACTTCGTGACAAAATAAAGGAGATCGAAACGGAATGAAAATCGACAGGATGCTCTCTCAATTGAGCGAATGGTTACAGGGTGAAGGACCGGAAAATGACATTGTGATTTCCAGCCGAATCCGATTGGCACGGAATCTTTCCGGTTTTCCGTTTATGACCCGCGCAACCGAACATGATCGCCGGGCAATTCGGGATGCGGTTCAAAATGCGGCGTTGGAAATTTTCGGAAAAAGTAATTTTTATTTTGTTGATTTGGAGTTACTGGATTCGCTGGATCGCACCTATCTTTGGGAACGCCAGTTAGTCAGCCGCGAATTGGTGGAAACGGAAGGTGCCCGTGCGGCGTTGATTGACCGGAACGAAAAATTTTGCATTATGATCAACGAAGAAGATCATTTGCGGATTCACGGAATGACCAGCGGTTTCAATCCTGAAAAAATCTGGAGCCGGCTCAACGAAGTTGATGATCAACTCGAAAGCCGGTTACATTATGTTTTTCATGACAAATACGGTTATTTGACGGCTTGTCCGACGAATATCGGAACAGGAATGCGTGTCAGTGTCATGCTTCATCTTCCGGCGTTGGTTGTTTCAAAAGAGATTGACAAAGTTTTTCGTTCGCTCCAGAAGGTCAATCTTGCGGTTCGGGGAATTTACGGAGAAGGGTCGCAACCGGTTGGAGATTTTTACCAGATTAGTAATCAGGCAACACTGGGACGAACCGAACAGGAACTCATTGAAAAGGTCAGCAATATTGTTCCGCAAATTGTTGCTTATGAACGGCAAGCCCGCGAATTTTTGTTAAAAGAACGTCATGAAATTATTTTGGATCGGTGCAGCCGTGCGATGGGGTTGCTCAAAACGGCAAGAACCATTTCCAGTATTGAAACGATGCATCATCTTTCGAGTATTCGGCTTGGCATTCACATGGGTTTGCTTGACAAGCCGGATATTCCTGTTGTCAATAATCTTTTTCTCAACACCCAACCCGCTCACCTTCAAAAACACAACGGCAAAGAATTATCCCAAACAGAACGAGATATTGCCCGCGCTAATTATCTTCGGCACAAACTTGGTGAAAATTAAAAATGAAACGGCTCTATTATTGTTCGGCATTGTTATTGTATCATTTCCGTACGTTCAGGTTTTCGCCACAAAAAATGATCCATACTTTCGGCAGTCATAAA
>JAISQH010000210.1 GCA_031274385.1 Planctomycetaceae bacterium
TTGTTGCAACTTTTTTACGATAAATGATTGACTGCAATTGTATTTTTCGTGTTTTTCGAGGTTAAAAAAAAGTTTTTAGAAGTTGCCTTTGATGAAATTCAAACACACCGTCAAGAAGAAGGGAAGAAAATGAACAATAATAAAAAAATCAACTTGTTGTTTTACGGCAGAGCCAACCTTGGTGAACATCATAGACCCAACCGGGCGACCAATAATGATAAACAGATTCTTCCCGTTTGATTTCAAAGCCGATCTTTTTGCAAAGAGTAATCATGGCGTCATTATCCTGTTGCGTCACAATGGTACTGGACGGAATACCGAGTGAACTGCACCAAAAATCACAGGCATCAAACAATCCTGTTCCGATTCCGCGATGACGATGTTTTGAATCAACAGCAAAAAGTCCGATTCTGCCTTCACGTTCTATTTGCCCGGTTTCGGGATGGACACGCTTAGCGCAACGAATTGTTGCCAGACCGATGTGCTGCCCTTCTTCATACCATGTCCAAATACTGTCCGCTAATTCTTTGGTTACTGCGTAATTGATCCATGTCAGAAAAAGCCGTTCGTAATGTGTTGAGAGTTCGGGATCGTTTTTGAACCGTGTCATCGTACCTGATTGAATCGCCAAACGTTCCAGCATTGGCGAACAAAATGAGGAGGTGTACGATCTGACGTGGGGATCAATAGGCGGAATGTTGTTGTCGATTAATTTTTTAAATACGATCTTTCTGTCGTAACAAGGACTGGGAACATCCTGAATCACAAGTTTTTCGGGACCGTTTTCATGCAGATTAATACAAATCAATCGAAAACGTTTGCGGGCGTTTTGCAATGAGTGTTCGAGCGATTCCTGCGAATAACCGGACGGAATGTCAACAGTTCCTATCGGAAACCCGAAAAATCTTGAATCCCATTCGATAAGAGAAACTGGGTACGTCATAGTTTTAGTCTATTTGTCAAAAAATATCAAAAATATCAAAAAATCAAATCAAGAAATAAAACGATGGACGGTCAAATTTTGACCCGCCTGATAAAAAACTCTTCCATCAATTATCTTATTATACTCAGATCATGAAAAAAATAAAAGGTAATCTTCACGTCATTTTTATTTTTATAAATCGCAAAAAGGTTGTTAAAAAGACCGTTTTAACCGCGAAAGGCATGAAAAAACATGAAAAGACGATTTTGTAATTTCATACGGCAAAAAGACTTACAAATCAATTTGTTCCATTCTTTCGTGAAATTTCGAGGTTTTTCTAATCGAGTTTTCACTCTTAGAAGTTCGCAAATAGCAATGATGTCCGGTTACTTTTTCAGAGAAGGGGCTACCCTCTGGCATGGTTTATTCTCAATCGTTATAATAATGAAATGTAAAAAGTGAATGATTGAAGTCATTTTTCAATAAAATTTTATGGCAGACTTTTCGAGTATTGATTCGGCGTTGGAGGCGATCAGGAAGGGAAAAATCGTCATTGTCATGGACGATGAAGACCGTGAAAATGAAGGCGATTTTGTTTGCGCTGCGGAAAGTGTGACGGATGTGACTGTCAATTTTATGCTTGTTCACGGTCGCGGTCAGGTTTGTATGCCGGTTTTGCCGGAAACCTGCAAACGTCTTGAACTTGCGCCAATGGTGACTCACAACACCGCACCGCTTCAAACCGCCTTTACGGTGCCGGTTGATCATATCACCAATAGAACAGGAATTACGGCTCAGGAAAAAGCGGCGACAATTCGGGCGATTGTTGATCCGGCAAGTAAACCAGCCGATTTTGCCAGACCGGGACATCTTTTCCCGTTGGAAGCCAAAGAAGGAGGCGTTCTTCGCCGTGCCGGTCACACGGAGGCGGTTATTGATCTTGTCCGTTTAGCAGGTCTTTCGCCGGGCGGAGTCCTTTGCGAAATTCTGGACGAAACCGGAAATCGTGCCAATCGGGAAAAATTGTTCAAAATTGCCAAACAATTTGATCTGGAAATCATTACAATAGAAGAACTTATCAAATATCGCCGTCGCAGTGAAAAAATTGTTGAACGGCTTGCCGATGCCAATCTTCCGACAAAATACGGAGTTGCCAGAATTTACGTTTATAGTATCAAGTATGAGGAAAAGGAACCGATTGCGATTGTTTTCGGTGACATTTTGGCTGCGGAGGCACCGTTGGTTCGACTCCATTCCTCCTGTTTTACCGGAGACTTGCTCCATTCTCTCCGTTGCGACTGCGGCGATCAGCTTCACTATGCCCTGCAATCCGTCAGCGATGCCGGAATGGGTGTGATCGTTTATCTTCCGCAAGAAGGTCGTGGCATTGGACTTGCGGAAAAGATCAAAGCCTATCATCTTCAGGATCAAGGGTTCGATACGGTTGACGCCAATCTTGCACTGGGTCACAAAGCCGATTTACGCGATTACGGGGTGGGCATTCAGATTCTTAAAGATTTGGGACTCAAAAAGATACGCCTTCTAACCAATAATCCTAAAAAAACGGATGCGTTCATTTACGGCGGATTTGATTTGGAAGTTGTCGATCAGGTTCCCATTATTTGCCCGTCAAACGAATACAACGCTCATTATCTGGCAACAAAACGTGATCGGATGGGACATAAAATACCATAATTTTCGTACATTCTACTTGACAAGTCCTGCGATATTGGGATAATCAACAAAATAAATATAAATATAAAAAATTTGTCCTCGTAGCTCAATTGGATAGAGTGCTGGCCTCCGAAGCCAGAGGTTACAGATTCGAATTCTGTCGAGGATAATAAAACAACCGTTTTTCCTTTTTTCGGAAATTTTTTGAAAAACCGTGTTGACATCCGAAATTGTTTTGTGTATTCTAAGAACCACTAGTTACGGTAATGCAATGGTTCGGTGGAGTTCACTGGAAAGTCTTTCAACGACTTCTTTATTTTCCGGTTTGTCAACAATATTAACATTTTCCCGTTGATCAACATGGTGATCATATAACATTCGGGAAACCAGTTTACCTCCGCCTTTTTTGTCCCTAAATTCACTGTAACGAAAACGTCCGTCGAATATCGTGTCCCCTGTACCATAACGACCGGCAGCGTATAAAATTTTCGGTACAATTTTTCCTTCAATTAGAGGAACAAGACTTTTTCCCTGAAGCTGATTTTTTTGCGGTTCCGATAATCCGGCTAACTCATTTAAGGTTGGATAAATATCAATAAATTCAACTGGCAAGGAGAATCGTTTGGCTTCTTTCTGACCCGGCAATCGAATGATAAGCGGTGCTTTCATCGGATTCTCAAACACAGAATGTTTTGACCATTGGGTATGTTCTCCCAAGTGCCAACCATGATCGCCCCAGAGAACAACAATCGTATTGTCTGCGATTCCCGATTTTTCCAGTTCATCAAGTAAACTACCAACCAGTGCATCCGTATAACTCACACAGGCGTAATAGGCATGAATCAATGTTTTTGCGGTTTCATCATCAATCGGGTCGTTTTTTGGAAAACCGGGGCGACTTTTGAATCCTTTATAATCGTGAACGGCTTCAGCCGGACAATCTTTCGGTACGTAACGTAAATTTTCGGGAAGTTTGATGTCCTCTTTCTTGTACAAATTCCAATACTTTTTCGGAGCAACAAAAGGAGGATGCGGCTTTAAAAAACCAACCGCCAGAAAAAAAGGTTTATCAGATTTGGCAAGATTTCGTAAGTCCGTCAGACTTTTTTCCAACGTTTTGCCATCTTGATAAAAATTATCAGGAACATCAGCGGATTCCCAAGCAGGTCCTATTGCAACAATTTTTTTCTTGTCTTTTGCTATTGAGGTTTTATATTCCCGATCTTTTTCCAGTGCTTCCAGTGATTCCGGCAAGGCATACTCCGAACCTGATGGACGCCATGCAGGTTCACTCCAACCGTCATTGTGATCTGTCCGAGCATGAAAAACTTTTCCGTTATTGATTGTTGTATAACCGTGATTCTTGAAATGAGTATTCAGGGGAATGGCATTGGGAGTATCCGTTGAAACACTCGCTCCGGCATCAACAAAACGGTTGTATTTCGGACGAATTCCGCTCAACAAACAAGAACGGGATGCCCCGCAAACGGAAACCATACAATAGGCGTGTTCAAAAAGAATACCCTGAGTAGCCAATCGATCAATATTGGGTGATCTGATATGTTTTTTCTCGTAACATCCCAATTCCGTACGTAAATCATCAATTGCGATGAAAAGAACATTGGGTTTGATGTTTTCAGCTGCTTGCAAAGTCATTTGCGAAATGGCAACAGCCAAGACAAGTAAAGTCAGTACGAAACCAATGATTTTCATTGTGTATTCCTTATTTTTTAAATTTTTAGCGTTGGGGTTTTGAGCCTGTTTTCGAAGGGCGTTCCACCGTAAAATCAAATCTTTTCGAACCGCCGCGTTTGACTTCAAATGTTAAATCCGTAGTTGCGGGTAATGTATATTTTTCAGCAACCCGAACCGTATATTGATTCTTTCCGGTTGCTTCTCCCCGCTTATTGAATATTTCCTCTGATAAAACTGTCCCGGATAACCAGACTTTATACACACCGAAAGGGATACCGTCCCCGTCTTCTAATTCTCCGGGAAAGTAATCACCTTTTTCGTTCAAATAACCGGAGATGGTTTTTCCGTTTCCTTCAAAACAAACCGATCCGAAATTGACCGGCTCACCGTCAGGAAATGTTACTGTTCCATAAATCTTGACTTTATTCGAACAACCAGTATTCAGAAGTATCAAGAACATGATACAAAAAGTCGGGAGCAAACGAAATCCGAACGACCAATGACAACTTTTTCGTACTTCATTGTTCGGATTTCTCCAGCATTCGACCAACAAAATAATTGGAAGTAAAATTTTATTATCCTCAAAAATAGACATGGCGATGATTTGTCAATCTAAAAAGTTGATACATTTATTTCCTAGAAAAGCGAAACTGCCTCACCATCATCGACATTACCAAGATAATACAGAGTGTCATAGTTGATTGTTGCTGGAATGGCTCTCACGGAACCATCACCTAACGCGAACATTCCGATACCGGGATGAATCCCGCCAAAAACGACATGAATATGATTAATGAATTCAGATCCGCTCCCATTCAAATAGAACTCTTCTCCCTCAGGAATGTCATAAGGAGACCGTTTGATACAAGTCTGTGTACGATTAACACCTCTCCCGTTATTGTAGTGTCCATAAGTTCCATGTACTCCGATATATCCTCCGTCCCAAAAGAGTTCGACCAATTTTATTGGTGTTTTATCAATTTGGCTCAATGGAATGAATTTTTCTCCAACGATAATTTGATTGCTTGTCCCGTCACTCCAGTGTGCAAAATTGTCTCTCAAAGTCCAACCGGTGATATATTTGTTATCATTAGCATCGGTTCCAAGTTCACCTGTTGCTGTTCTGCCTGTTGTCGCTCCCCAAGTGAGAATAGAAGGACGAAAGGAACCATGATTACGGTTCAGATAAAAGTTTGCTTCGGTTGCGGTTCCATACAACGCAAGAACCGATGCCCAGTTAACATCAAGCGGTGCTGTTTCAATTATTGGCTCGAAAATAGAAACAATGGCATAATCACTACGTGGTCCATTTGTTGCCACGTTGGAAGATATTGTTTCACTCGTAAATTTAACACCGGAACGTCGAGAAGGACATTTGACGATGGACACGGAACCGAATGCCTCACGTTGTTCTTTCGTCAAAGTTTTGGTAAACCATGCTGCTGTGACGGTAGTGGAAGTCCCGTCAACTACAAACGGAGCTTTATCTGTTGTACTCATATGAATCGTGTTCATCATTTCATAAAGTACATGTTGTTCAATATAAGGATAGATTATCGCCCAAAACGACGGTTTTTTATTAAAAATCGTCGAAGGCGGTAAACCGCTCTGTGTATCGTGAAAATTATGAACTGCCAACCCGATTTGTTTCAAGTGATTGGCACACTGCATCCGTCTTGCAGCTTCTCGTGCGGTTTGAACAGCGGGTAAGAGCATTGCGATTAAAACACCGATAACTGCAATGACAACGAGAAGTTCAACCAACGTAAATGCAAACAAATTACGTACCACCCCCCTCGCTAATTTAACATAATTTGTGTTCTTTATATTTTTATTTTTCGTGTTTCCCTTTTTCATAACTGACCTCGTATTCTGTTAAAGTAACATTTTGCCTGCAATATTTTGTTACAATATCACGTAATCCTGTAACAAACAACAAAAATAATAACAGCAAAATCCGTGCCAATTGCTAATGGGAACTTCTAAAAACCGGGATTAACCACGAAACACACGAAATTTCACGAAAAATACAATTGTTGTAAATCGTTTGTAATAAAAAAGTTATAACAAAAATTCTTTCGTGTTTTTTTGTGTTTTTCGTGGTTAAAAAAGAGTTTTTAGAAGTTGCCTAATAGCGATAAAAAAGATAAAAAAACCACTTTGAGCCAGATATTATGATGGGGAAACTATCATATTTCACGGCTTCCCGTAAAATGTCACGGGGAACTATCATATTTGATGGTTTTTTTATGATGATTTCATTTTTTGTAGTTTTTTCGCCCCGCAAGAGGCAAAATATTCCAGCCCTGATTAAAATTTTTTTTAAAAAATAGATAAAATAGGTATTGACACACGATTTTGGTTCATATAAACTAGGA
>JAISQH010000250.1 GCA_031274385.1 Planctomycetaceae bacterium
CGCCTCCATGCAACAAAAATTGAAAATTCCTCAAAAAAACAATATAAATCATTATAACACAATATCTTAAAAAAAGTAAGGACAGTAGAATTAAAAATTTTGCGAACAACGGGATGTTAATAATACCTTTACAAAAATAATTCACAAAAACATGATCTTTATGACTGCCGAAAGTATAACGGTATTGCTGTTATGAATTTTTTTCTTCGAGCAGGTCTTTTGGAACCTGAACATCTTGGATTTTTTCACCGCCGCGCAGGCGAATCCATGTTTGGAATGAACGCTCTTTGGAATTGAAAAGTTCGATGATCCGGCTGCCGTGCGGTTCTTTGACGTAGGTTGTTTTTGTGCCGGAAAAACGACCATAGCCCAACGCGATTCCGCGCCAAAGTCCGATATAATCGTTGACGTGGTCATGCCCGACAAAAACGCCCATCACATCACCGCTTTCGAGCATCGCAAGGAACATCCCGGAATTGGCAACACCCGGACATTCGTTTTCGCCCCGATCGCCAAGCGTTTTGCTTTTGTAATGAATCATTTCGCCGTATTCGTTGAGCGGAATATGGAAAAACGCCAAAGCGGGCAGGGGAGTGTTGTTATTTTTTTGGGTGTATTCGGCACTTCGTTTTTTGTACCAGGCAATCTGATCGGAACCAAACCAGTCATAACCCGAAACGCCTTGAAGCGAACTGTACGCGTTGGAATCCATACAGTAGAGCAGGGCAGCAATTTTGTTTTCGGCGTCGTGAATTTCCAATACGTAATTTCCAACACCTTTGATGTTGTCAGGACCGGGTTCGGTCATACTGTACGGTTTATCTTTAATATGATCGATAATTTGTTGGCGTGACAAATAGGATTCGTGGTCGTGGTTTCCCAAAACAACCGCCCAAGGCGTTTTTCGTTCGATACAAGGAGCAAGAATATCATCCCAACCCTTCCTGATGTTGCCCCGAACAACAATATCGCCGGTATAGACAACCAGTTGCGGTTTTTCCGTATCGATTATTTCTTCGATGAGCCGGACGGATTCTTTGGCAATGTCTTTTTTGTCGCGGTAATGCGTGTCGGTAATCTGAGCGATTTTGAACGTTCCGGCGTCCGAAAAGCGGAGCAGGGGAGTTGGCGGAATTTCCTGCGCTGAAATATTTTCGCGAAGAACCGTTAAACCGGCACCAATACCAAATGGCACGGAAAGTCCCGTCTTCATAAAATCACGCCGTTTCATGGCAACAATCTCCGAATGTTGTTAAGGATATTAGATATCGCATTATCCTAATCAAAATTCGTTTTCAAAACAAGACCCGCCAACCAAAGAAGGGCAGGGCGGTTTCTTTGTTAGTTTTTACTAGAAGAAAGAAGGAAAGAAGTTTCAATGAGTGAAGGTAGGCTGCCTCTCTCCGAGAGGCAGCGTTGGCGATAGCCGACTTTGGTTTACCGGAAAACATGGCGTAACGTGATTCAAGTCGGCGAGTACGCCGACGCTATTTACCAAATGTCTCGGAGAGAGGTTGCCTACCTACCTGATCTCATTGAAACTCCAAAAACGGAACAGTAAATCTCTTTTTCTTTGCGTCTTTGCGCGCCCCCAAAAACAAGGGCGAATTTTTCGATTTGGCTTAACGAATTGGTAATTCATGCCGATAACGTATTCAGGTCGGTTTTCGTCATGACGAATTGTTGGGACGGATACCGGGTTGGCGATTCTTGGTCTTAGCCCCCAGCGGCAATGAAATAAAATTCCGACAACCGATTTTGTACGATTGACAAGACGTTCTTTTGAACGAACGTTTGTGGTCGTGTTCTTTTATTGAACGGATCGTTTTTGTTTTTCTTTTCCGGCAACACGTTTATTGGTGTGCTAATTGTCGGGAGACTCATTGAAAAAGAACGAAAAGCCGGAGAGTTCCTTTATTTTTGTGCCGTATTATGCCAATAATCAATATTGTCGGGCTGGAATTTGCTTATGATGGCGGTGAGGCGTTGTTTTCCAACGTTTCATTGCAAATCGACACCGCTTGGAAACTGGGGTTGATCGGGCGCAACGGTCGGGGCAAGACGACATTGCTGAATTTGTTACTCGGAACACTTCCTTTTGACGGCGTGGTGGAAGTACCGGTGCCGCTTGGTTTTTTTCCGTACAAGATAAACGATCAAAACCGTAACACGCTTGATATTGCCAACGAAATCGCCTTGTTTGAGCAATGGCAACTTGAGCGGGAATTATCGTTGCTGGATGTTTCGGACGAAGTTTTGACGCGGTCATTTGCGACATTGAGCGGCGGTGAACAGACAAAAATTTTGCTTGCAACATTATTTCTCAATGACCGGCATTTTCTTTTGATTGACGAACCGACAAATCATCTTGACTTGGAGGGCAAGCGGGTTGTTGGTCATTATTTGAGCGGAAAGTCCGGTTTTATTTTAGTTTCACATGATCGGGCGTTGTTGGACAGGAGCGTGGATCACATTTTGTGCATTAACCGCGGCGGGATTGAATTAACGCACGGGAATTTTTCCACTTGGCAATTGAACCGCCGTTATCAGGAACAATTTGAGAGTACGGAAAATCAACGGCTTAAAAAGGACATTGAGCGTCTCAAAGACAATGCCCGCCGGACATCCGATTGGTCAAAACGTACTGAAAAGGAAAAGTATGGTCATGGTCGTGTTGATCGGGGTTTTATCGGCAGCAAGGCGGCGAAGCTCATGAAGCGTTCCAAGTCGTCCCAAAACCGGCAACAAAAAGCCATTGAACAAAAGCAGCAACTGTTCAAAAATTCCGAAGTCACCGACCAACTGTCGCTGACTCCGCTTCAATTCCATTCGTCACGTCTTCTTGATTTGGAAGAAGTTACGGTACAATATACCGGAACGCCGTTATTTGTTCCGGTTACTTTTTCGGTCAACACGGGCGATCGTATTGCTTTTTGCGGGCGCAACGGTTGCGGGAAGTCGAGTCTGCTAAAATTGATTGCGGGACAAAAAGTGCCGTATGAAGGTCGTTTTCGGATTCCGGCGTCGTTAAAATGTTCGTTTATTCCTCAGGATGCGTCGTTTCTCAACGGTAACATGAAAGATTTTGCTGTGCAACGTCAAATTGATGAACCGTTATTGAAGGCGATTTTGCACAAATTGGGTTTTTCAAAACAAAATTACGAGCAGGAGATGGCGGAGTTGAGTGCGGGTCAAAAGAAAAAGGTGTTGCTTGCCGCGAGCCTTTGCGAACAGGCTCACCTTTACCTTTGGGATGAGCCGCTCAATTATATCGATGTCATTTCCCGAACGCAAATCGAAAACGTTCTCCTTGACTACCAACCAACATTGATTGTTGTCGAGCATGACGAAATGTTTCTTGAAAATATCGCAACAAAGAAAATCAACCTGTCCGTTTAACCGCACAAAAAAACGCCAAGATTACAAAGAGAAGAATTAAAAAACGTTTCTCATTCTCTTTGCGTCTTTGCGTGCCAAAAGGAATGGCTCGGCAAAGCGGCGGTTAGGACATTGGGCGGTGTTCCAGCGTTTTCACGGCACAATCGCGCTGACAATTTTACTCCAAGGACCTTTTCAACTATACTCTACCCTGCCATAAAGTATTGATTTTCGGCGACATGAAAATTTAGAGTTAATGTAGTTTTTAAGACGTTTTTATAATCGGAGTTTACTTTTTGCAAACAATTTGTAATTCC
>JAISQH010000315.1 GCA_031274385.1 Planctomycetaceae bacterium
TTGATAATGCCGTCGCTGCGCGACTTGATGGTGGTTGGAGGGGCGTTGTCCGGCGGTTGCGCTGCGCTACACCGCCGGTTATGCATAATAACGTCGCTAGCGCGACTAAAATAGAATTGTTGATGGCTCTTTCGTTTATCTTGTATTGTTCGTCTGGTTCGTATCTCAAAAAAATGGTGGGGTAGAACAAGGGCAAGCCCCCGTCGCTAACGTGATAACAAGGGGCGAGGGCAAGCTTCGCTCCTATCAACGCAACTGATTATCTCGGCAGATATTGGAATGGATTTAGGCGTTGCCAAGGGGTTGGCGGGGCGGGTTGTTGTGGGGGCGGCGGTGTTATCGGCGGAACATCAAACCGAACCGCCGAAATACTCACATCATCAAGATGTACCTCGCCAAATCCCTGCAACCCAAACGAAACATAATAATTCGCGTCCATCGGAACATTGCGGTAAAACGCAAATTCCTGCCAATCTTTGCTCTCCAAAAACCGTAATGCCAATGATTCACCGCCCAACGAATCAAAAATCATTAAACCGTCAACAGTCGACTCCAACCGTTGCGGAATCCGAACCCAACCATGAACGCAAATCATTTCACCCATCCGTACCGGAATCGGCGGCGTTGTCAACCAGATCGGTGTTGTTTCAAGCAGCACCGGCTTCTCTTCGGAACTCGTCGGCAAAACAATCATTTGCAACCCTTTTTGACCGGATCGCTTGGCATTCGGCACCGTGTCACGCTTCGGTGAAGCAACCCCCTCAATACGATGAGAAACCGTTTCCCAACCGGCTTGGTTCATTTGATAAAGATTTTCCATGTCACCGCAAAGTAAACGGTTTTCGCCCAAAGTGGCTTTGTTGGTTCGCTGGTAAGCGGTTAAATAATAAGGCAATGCCGCAAACGAAACCGAAACCGGCGTCATGCAAAGATTAAGTTCATGCCGTGTGGCTTCCAGAAGCGTGTCCCGCGCCGCAACACGAAGCCCGCGAGTTGCCGATTCGGCAAGAAGATACGCCAATGAATAGTCCGGCGGACGACGTTGCACCAGACTTTTCGCAAGATCAATCGCGTCCTTTGTTGTTTTAATCATTGTTTCTTGCTCCCGAATAGCAATCAGCGGCAAGTTGTCTTTGGGATGAACCGGAATCGTTTTCATTTCACCGGACTGTTTCAGTATGGAAAGAACCTGCTCCATCGAGGCTAATTGAATTTCCGCAAGATGGCAGGCTAAATATGCGGCACGGGCTCCGATTTCTTTTGCCCGCTTGCCGATTTGAGCGTAAATCGCATCGGCTTCACCAAAAAAAATCAACGAATTCAAATTCGCCTCCGGCAGTTCAATCTGAACCCCGCCGGCAACCCGTTTCGTGTCAAGCGGATAAAGACTGCCGGGAACAAGATGATACGCATCGTACGTTTCCGGGATTCCCGAAATCACATATTTGACGTTGCCCGCAAACGCCGCACCAAGTGCCATTTGACTGCGGTTTTCCTGCCAAATCGGAACCAATAACCGCGAACGACCCGATTGAATCACCGCACTGGACATGGGACGCCGGTTCGATTTGACCAATGCCGGTGAAACCCTGCCCGCCGCAAACCATTCCTCAATCAGTTGAAGTTCCCAATTGAGTAATTCGAGAGCGGTTCGCCGAAATTCGCTTTCGGGATCGTTGTTGGTGAGCGGCGTGTTGGATGTGAATAAAATTCCATGAACTCCCGCCGCCAATGCCAGATAAACCTGAATTTTGAGTTGTTCGTAGGAAAACGGACAAAGATACTGCGGATTTCCTTCAAACATTGTCCATTGATTCGCCAGTTTCTCTGACGGCTGCGTTTGGACGGTACACCAAAACGGTGTGTCCGGTCGGGCTAAGGACGGGTACAAGTTTTGCCAATCACGCAACGCCGTAAGGTCTAATGAGGAGCCAAGCGGTTCGCGGCGCATCATGAGGATGTCGGCGATTCGGCTGTATTCCCGAACGCCGCTCCGCGCCGTGCAAAGAATCGGACGACGCCGAACCCGATCCGCACTCTGCAAAACCGAAACCCATTGCGAATAATCCATGTGATTTGGTTGAGTACATTCATTGCCGATATTCCACGCCAAAACATTGTCATAAGCCGAATCAATCACCGGCGTGCCCGAAAACGACTGGCGTGGTGTTGCTGACGGCTCGAATTTTGTTGCCGCTGCTAATTCGGAAGGTCCCGGCGGTGTGCATATCAACCAAATGCCGGCGTTTTTGGCTTCCTGAAGAACAGCGGCACTCGGACGTTCCTTGATCCAAGCGGCGTTAAATTCCAGTTGACGCAAAAATGCCAACGGTTCGCCGTTGTACTCGACCGCCCGAACTCCAATCGGAATGTCATCAACCGAAAGAATCTGATCGGAAAGCCGAATCGGCATCAATGACGCAGGTGAAACGCCTTGCGTTTGTTGATTGGTCAACGAAAACCGGATTTCGTCTTGCCCTGAAAAAACCAAACGCTCCGATTTTTCCTGCAAACGCGAAATCATTGATTCTCTTTCCGTTTGGCTTCCGGTTTGAATATTGGTTTGGTTGGTTGAGTGAATTGACTGAATCGAATGAATCGGATTAACTGAATTAACTGAGTTGGTTGAGGTAAAATTCCCGGAAACGGGAGTTGCTTTTAACGGTGCCGCCGAACGGTTGGCGAGCGGCGAGACCCATTCTGTGTTACCGGACGGATTTTGCGAACGGAGCGTTTGGAGATAGACCGATTTCAAACCGGCTTCGATCTTGAACCCGTCAAAATTGACCGGATCGAAGCAAAACGTTTGTTTTTCGAGTTCGCAACGGGTCAAAACGGCGTCGGGAGCCGCGACATGACCGGTCACTTCAAACGAATCAACCCAGATGGTTTTCGTATTTGAAGCCAGATTAGGATTTGCGGTTTCCGGTTCGAGGAGCAAGACGATTTGCCGGACATATTTATCACGCAAATCGAGATTCATTTTCAGTTCGGCACGAAGTAATTTTCCGATTCTTTCCGCTTGCTGAAGTAAAATGAGGTTCCCGTTTCTGTCCCAAAAACCTAATTTTTCCCAGTTACCTGATCCGGTGTATTTTGTACCGGCAACAAGATAAGAGATTGGTTTCCCTGTTTCGGGGTGAATGGAGTTTGGCAAAACGATTTGTGCTCCGATGGCAACTCCCGGTTGATCCGATTTAATGCAAAGGGTTGGGACGAGGTCTTCGATGACCAACGGAAATCCGATGGAATGACCAAGAACGACATAAGAATCCATTGGCAAGGAAAACTGAAACATTTCAGATTTTTTTCCTTGCAAAAATTGAAGCGGCGAACGTTGTTGATTTGTGACGGTTCCACGTTTTTCGGAATGTAAAATCCGCCAACTCGGCGTATCATTTTCAAAATATTCTGTCCATGTTGGTTGCAGCGGTTCTGTCTGCCCCGCCAATGTCCCGCCAACAATGACAAAGAAAACCCAAAAAAAGAGACGAACAATCATCTGTTGATTACCCATTGAAAACGAAAGTGATATTAAAAACAAGGACGACCATGGCAACCGCCAAGAACGCGGTTCAAATCAAATATAGAGATCGTATCGTTTTCAAAGCGTTAGGTAAAGATCAAATTCTTTGTTATCTGACTCCAACGGAGTTAAAAAGAAAAAATAAACCCGAAAATTCAAGCGAACTTCTAAAAAACTCACGCCTCACAAATTTCGCATTGAAAAATAAGGAACTTGCG
>JAISQH010000360.1 GCA_031274385.1 Planctomycetaceae bacterium
CATGCCGAACCGCTTATTGCCGTAACATCGTTGCCTCATCCGACTAAGGGTGAACAAATTATTGTTCTTTATCGGGAGTTGCCGTTAACGCCGCAGGAGATTATCGAACAGATGATTGCGAAGGATTTACCGCGACTTTGGATACCACATCTTGACGGGTTCCGTCCGGTTGATTCGATCCCGGTTTTAGGAACCGGCAAACTCGACCTGGCTGCACTAAAACAAAAAGCCGAAGAATCGGAACCGCGAATATAAGTAACTGTCTATTTTGTTTTTCCTTAGTCGCCCAGCGACGATATACTCTACCCCGCCATAAAAAGTAGAATTGTAACAGTCAGTTTTTAAATTGACAAAACCTTATTTCCAACCTGATTTTCCTAACAAAACAACCTTAGTAGCAACCAATGCTCCCAAGAACAAAACCTTATTACTTTATGAAGGCATTCCAATAAGGTAATAAGGTTGATCTTTTTTATGATCAATTGCTACTAAGGTTGTTTTGTTAGGAAAAATAAGGTTGTAAATAAGGTTATATTGAAAGCGGATTTTTCGCAGATATATTACGAAAAATCTTCTTTGAGTAAAATAATAATGAACGCTGTCAATGTTGAAGCCGCCGAAAGAATGGCTAAGTTGCACGATGCGCTGCGTGCTACCGGATACAGCGGGCATCAACTCGAAGTCTATCTGGTACGTTTACTGTTTTGTCTCTTTTCAGATGATACCGATATTTTTGAACCGGGTTCGTTTCAAAAATACATCGTTCAGCGAACCAATCCTGATGGAAGCGATTTGGCGTTGCACATTGGAAAAATATTTGAAACATTGAATAAACCGCCTGAAAAACGTCTGAAAACAATTGATGAACAGTTAAACAAATTCCCTCTCATCAACGGCGGACTTTTTGAGGAACAATTGGAGACGGCGGATTTTGACAGTACGATGCGAAACGCTTTACTCGATTGTTGCGATTTGGATTGGAGTAAAATTTCCCCTGCTATTTTCGGGGCGATGTTTCAAAGCGTAATGAATATCGATGAGCGGCACAATCTCGGTGCGCATTACACCAGCGAAGAAAATATTTTGAAAGTGATTCATCCGCTCTTTTTGGATACACTTTGGGATGAATTTGACCGGATTTGCCGTCTCAAATCGAGTATTCGCCAAAAACGGCTGAATGAATTTCACGACAAATTGTCGTCACTGAAATTTCTTGATCCGGCGTGCGGCTGCGGCAATTTTTTGGTGATTGCCTATCGGGAACTGCGAATATTGGAACTGGCGGTTTTGGAAGAATTGTTTATCAAAAAAAACAAACAAAAAGTATTGGATATCAGTCAATACATTAAAGTCAGTATTGATCAATTTTATGGTATCGAAATTGAGGAGTTTCCCGGTCAGATTGCGTTGACGGCTCTTTGGCTGACGGATCACCAGATGAATCTGGTTGCCGGTGCGCGTTTCGGACAATATTTTGTACGTATTCCGTTGAATGTTTCCGCTTCAATCCATTTTGCCAACACGTTTGATGTGTCATGGGAAAATGTCGTTTCAAAAAAGGAATTACATTACATTCTCGGCAATCCGCCTTTTTTAGGAGCGAGAGTGATGAATGAACGGCAGAAAAAAGAATTGGTAAAAGAGTTCGGCGGGATGAAAAATTGTAACAACCTCGATTATGTAACGGCGTGGTACCGAAAAACCGCCCAGTATATTCAAGGAACACAAATTGAAGTCGGGTTCGTTTCAACTAACAGTATCTGTCAAGGTTCACAGGCGTTTATTTTGTGGCGGGAATTGATGAGCCGTTTTGGAATCAAGATCAACTTTGCCCACCAGACATTCAAATGGAGTAATGAGGCAAGAGGAAACGCGATGGTTTGTTGTGTGATTATCGGGTTTAGTCTCTTTGAAAGAAAAGAAAAACGGTTATTTCTGTACAACGATTTACGCGGTAAGGCAAAAGAAGTCAACGTAAAACGAATCAATAATTATTTGATTGACGCCGAAGATATTTTTCTTGAAAACCGAAAGACACCGATTTGTGAGGTTCCTAAAATGGTTTTCGGTAATATGCCCAACGACGGCGGAAATTTTCTGTTCACCGAAGAGGAAAAGGACAAGTTTCTCGCCAAAGAACCGCAAGCCGAACCGTACATTAAACCGTTGGTTTCCGCTGATGAATTTATCAACGGAAAAAAACGTTACTGTTTATGGCTTGCCGATGCCGCTCCTGACGAATTAAAAAAAATGCCGTACATTCTTAAACGGATTGAAGCAGTTAAAAAAATGAGACAACAAAGTCCGAGACGGGCAACACAACTTTTGGCAGATCAACCGGCTTTGTTCGGTGAAATCCGGCAACCGAATAGTCATTACCTTTTGATTCCGCGTGTTTCATCGGAAAGACGAAAGTTTATTCCTATTGGTTTTTTTGACAGTCATTTTATTGCCGGCGATACTTGCATGATTATTCCCGACGCCTCCCTTTATCATTTCGGCATTTTAACATCGACAATGCACATGGCTTGGATGCGTTACGTTTGTGGTCGATTAGAAATTGATTACCGTTATTCCGCTTCGATTGTTTATAACAATTTTCCGTGGTCAGATAATGTAACGGCGACATTGAAAAAACAGATTGAGTCGGCGGCACAAAAGGTATTGGATGTACGCACTCGGTTTCCGAAGAGTTCGCTTGCGGATTTATATGATCCGTTGACAATGCCGCAAGAATTGGCAAAGGCGCATCAGACGCTGGACAAGTTGGCGGAACGCGCTTACGGGCGTTCTTTTGTTGACGATTCGGATCGGGTCTCGTTTTTATTTGAACGTTATCAACAGATTACGTCAGGCTTGTTGACAAAGAAAAAAAACAAATAAAATTTTCTGATTGTTTCGGATTTTGTTGTGTTAGCGACGGGACGCACTTTGTGGTAATTGACAAATAATCGCATTTTAGGTTATATTATTGGAGTATGATGTCTTAGATCAGCCAGCGGTGAATGTCGGAAATTTCAGTTGGCAATAGAATAGTAATAGTAAAACCTTTTAAATGAGGAGAACTCCAAAATGTTATCGAACAAATTGTTTCAGAGAATTTTCTTAATTCTTTTTATTTTCGTTGTTGGTATATCTTTCGGTGTTGCCCAGTCTTCAGCAGATTGGTTAATGTTACAAAAATGAGAACTTCCGCCGATTGATTATCAAAACGTTCGGGAAGGCTGCCGGATTGATCCCCGATTGAAAA
The DNA here is from genome assembly GCA_031274385.1 of Planctomycetaceae bacterium. Classification (GTDB taxonomy): domain Bacteria; phylum Planctomycetota; class Planctomycetia; order Pirellulales; family Thermoguttaceae; genus WRKP01. The sequence continues at coordinate 3,251 of JAISQH010000360.1, forward strand.
CCGCTCTGGACACAATGCGGAACGTTCTTAACGAAACAAAAAACTCCGTGATTAAATCCCAAATCGAATCGGACAATGACCATTCTTCCTCTTACCGAGATGCTCAATTCCTTCAAAATTGGAATTCTTGTACAGCCCAATATATTACTCTCCTTCGGGAGGCGGGACTGGATTCTACTGCCGAAAAAACATTGGACACGTATCCGAAAAAAGCCGTTACCAATTTACGGCAACTTGTCCAAAATTCCTTTCCTGCCATAACGCAGAAAAGAACCAAGAGTGATACGATGAACAAAGAGGAAAAAATATCTCAACTTGTTAGTCTGCTTCGGACTACAGCCACTGGCACTTCGGAAATACCGTTTTCAGAAAGAAACTTAGAATCATCAACTCGTCATTTTTCATGTCTCAATGAAAACGGCAATCGTTGGCTCTCGTTCAGTGATTCAGAACCTACGGAGCCGCCTCGAACATTCAGCACCTATAAAGAATGGGCAACCAACTTACTGACGAAATATCCGGTAGAAAAACAAGATGTTTTGGAAAAACAGACCAATTATTTCAACAAAAATATCAGATCAAATAGTTACTATTACCAGGAACCTCTTAAAGATGCAATCCTTTTGTCAGTGATGGGATTTCAGGAAGAAGCACGTCAAACGGTTCAAAAAGCCAAAGAACTTGCACAAGATTTTGTAAAGTATCAGATGCAAAATAATAATTATGATAATTATAAACTCAAAGAACCTCTCATTCGAGAAGAACATACATGGAACAATATTATCGACACTTACATTTTCATCGGTGAATACGATTTGGCAATCAAAACGCTTGACGAAGTAAAAGAAAGTTTCATTAAATTGTATATTGCCGGAGAGCGTTGTTCTTGGATCAATGTTTGGCAACAGGCATTATCAAGATTGATCCGATGGATTGCCGTTGAAAATTCGCTCGAAAAAGCCGCCGAATACATGAACCAATATTCTGATTTTTTGGGAAGAGAGGATATTATCGGTCGTGTAGTCTCTTCGTTGGCAATTCAAGCCGCAAAAGAAGGGAGAACGGAAGATATTAAAAAGTATCTTAAGTTCACTAATGAGAACAATTTTCAGAAACAACAAATTTATTTTGAACTTTGCCGATATGTTGCTCAACATGCTTCACGAGAACAAACGGCAGCATTATTAGAAGAACATTTTCATCCGACAAGGTATCCGCAATCCCTTGGTAATTCTTCCGACAATGAAGTGGGGATCATGTTTCTGAATGTTGGTGAGGAAGATTTTGCACGACGATTCTTTTATCGGGTCAATGATTCCTTCAAATCTTTCGAATCGGAATTTATCAAAAATCGCCGTACTGGTTATTCTTATCCATTGGGAAATAACGATCCGGGAAAACTTCTTGCAGAACGTTACAAGGCAGGATGGACAGAGGAGATACTTCGTTTTATGGAAACGTTTGCCGATTCGGAAATTCGTTGCCGGATTTTTTGTTCGTTTATCAATGCGATTGCCGATATGAAACATTCCGAAGTTACAGATAAGTTTCTTCGTTTGGCTTATGAATCGGCGTTGAAAACAGACCCGGCTCCGCTTTCTACTTCTATGGAATGGAGTGAAAAAGAGAAATCATATCGACCGACATGCCAATCTTCTCAGAGCCGGTTGCTTGAGTTGGTTGCAACAACCGCTCTTCTTGTTGATCGTTTGACCTTCGCTCGACAAGCGATGAATCAAGCCAAACAGTTGGACATGAAAAACGGAGTGAAATTGCAGTATCGATATATTATTATCAGCGATATGATTTCTCGTTTAGTTGCCAAAGAGGATATTTCTTCTGCAATATTGGCCATGAACGAAATTGATTCCGCAACCTTGAAATACGAATTTGCGTTCCGAATTGCTTATCGGTTGATTGCGTCTCCGCCGGAAGATAATGAAACCGTTAACGCAACATCAATCTCACAACAAACACGTTTCCCGTCATATTGGAACAAAAAACTTCCGAAAAGGCGAAAATAAAATCAATTTTCAGCGAGTTTATTAGTCAATGAGTCAATGGGTCAATGAATCAATTAGTCAATTCGAGGGTTCGGTTCCAGGCGGTTTCGACCAGCGGTGAAATTTGGCTCAAATCATATTTTTCGTCAACAAGTTGTCGTCCGGCTTTGATCAATTGAGACCGCTGTTCCGTGTCATTTAATAATTCGATGCAATGTTCGGCGAATGTGGTTGGAGTATCTGCTAAAACGAGGTTCTGATTCGCGGTTACTTTCAAGCCTTCCGCGCCCAAAGTGGTTGAAACGACCGGAATTCCGGCGGCAAACGCCTCCAGAATTTTCAGACGCGACCCGCCGCCAATACGGAGAGGAACCACTTCAAGCATTGCTTTTTTAAGCGGTTCACGAACATCCGCAACAGAACCGGTAAAAGTAATACGATCACTCTGAAATTTCAAAAGCCATTTCGGCGGATAACGACCAATCACCGTGAACATGGTTTTCGGTTTTTTTCGCAGAATGCGGGGAAATATCTCTTTGATAAACCAAAGAACGGCGTCCTGATTAATTGCCGCATCCATCGAACCACAATACACAATCCGGTCAGGCTGCGGGTTATTCGGAACAGCATCATAATAAGAAATATCAACACCGTTCGGAATAATACAGAGATTGTCAACACCAAATTCCTGACGAATCAGTTGAGCATCTTCTTCCGAAACAGTGGAAAGATAATTAGTGTTTCGATAAATTTCCTTTTCGAAACGGTACATTTTTCGGGATTCATGGAGACCGAGTAGAAATTTGGCGGGATTTTTTGTTGTCTTGGCAAACCGTGACCAAGAAAGATATTCAACATTATGAGTTCCGATAAACTGAGGTAACTGCGAAAGAAATTGTCCGTAAATCGCGTAATGCGTCCATTCGATATGAACAAGATCGAATGTTTTTTCACGGACAACATTTTGCAATGCGTGAACATAATTTGCCGAAAAATGCCGACGAACCGAGATGGGCAACGGGTTGAGCAGTGAGGGAATTGCCCCTAACAAAATGGACGGAACGGAAGCATAAATTTTCGGTCGCGGTACGCAAATGACTTCAAATCCGGCATCTTCCATCCGCCGAATATTTTCCGCCTGACCTGCGGAATCCAGATGAGCAAGATAAGTGATTCGATGTTTCTTTGCCAACGGAGCAAGAAGCCGAAAGGAACGGATTGATTTTCCCGAATTAAGCATCGAAGGTAACCATTCATCAAGAACAAGAATTTGCATAGGAATTAGAATCACAAAGGATCGAAGGCATTAAAACAGGAAACAAAAAACATAAACCAAAAGGAATGTCAACATCAAACAATCATGAAACGTTACCATTTTGTCTATTTCGATGTTGATGTCAAGATAGAACGTCTCTTTTGTTTTTTACAGGAAGAAAAAAGGAAAGAAGTATAATGTTTGTAAAATAGATTCCGGTTTCAGTAATCTCGGAAAAAGAGCCAAAGTAAAACAGATTTCTTTGATCTCTTTGGTTGTAACTGTCTATTTTGTT
>JAISQH010000367.1 GCA_031274385.1 Planctomycetaceae bacterium
GCCGATGCTGACGGCAATCCCGAGACATCAAAATTAACGACATATCTGAACGATCCGTTAAATATCACCGGATACTCACAAGTCTTAAAACAGGTAGAAACCGACTTGGAAACTGGTGAGCAAGCGAACATAACTTACATTATCGGACATTCGAAAATCGCTCAAATCGTTGTAAAGAACGGCACGGAACAGGAATACTACTTTACGTTTGATGGTCATGGAAGTACAAGAGTGTTAACCGATCTTACCGGAGCAATCGTTGAGTTGTACTCGTTTGACGCTTATGGCAACGCTATCGGTTTCAATCCGGCCGAAGCATTAACTGAATTCTTGTACAGCGGTGAGCAATTCGATTCTAAAATCGGACAACAGTATTTGCGTGCGAGATATTATGATCCCGCCACCGGAAGGTTTAATCGGCTTGATCCGTTCTTTGGAAATCTGAGTGATCCGCAGAGTTTTCATAAATATTTGTACACCCATGGTGATCCGGTTAACAGTGTTGATCCGAGTGGAAAAATGAGTGCAATGGCAACAGTATGCGTTACGGTAACAGTGTGTACTGGAGTTGGTGCTTTAGTGGGAGGCATTATGGGTGGATGGAAAGGTGCAGGATATGGTGCTACGGGTGGATTTTTTGTTGGCTTAGGTATTGCAATAGCGGGGACTCTAGGAGTTGCAAGTGCAAGCAGTCTACCATTGTTGTATGGAGTTGGATTAGTTATGGGTGGACTGGGAATTTGGAGTTATGGCATTTACGACACGATATTTAGCTCGTGGGGGGTCAAACCCGTATCAGCCAATAATGCCAAAAATATCGCCGTTATTGAAGGAAGTATGAATGTTGTAGAATATGCTGGTACTTACTATAGTGGCATGAGTACTAGTTATCTAGTGTCTGCACTGCGCAGTGCTGGTCATAACGTTACATATAAATTAAACCCAGATGAAGAGACCTTTATCAACTTGTGTAAAAATGAATATGTCTTCATTTTCTCACATGGTGGTTCAGATATTGTAAGTGAACAAACTGGTTTTTTACTCGGTGGAACACAATTCGAGCCCGGTACTAAACCAGCATTCATTACGGATAAAGAAATAATGGGAAAGATTGATAATCCTAATCTTGTAATCGTTGCTGGCGCATGTTCAGGTGCTGCACAAGACAATAAATTCGCACAGGCAGCTAAGACGAAATATTACATTGGAAAATCTGGTGCTATAAGTATTCAAGATTCTGTCTCAATATTGCAATATGGTATTGAATTGTTAAACAGTGACGGTCAAGATGTTTCAAAAATTAAAGAAAAAGCAAACAAAGCGGGTCATGGAGTGACAGTTTATCCTTGATTACTTTCTTTATTATTTCATCAAACTTGGTAAAATTTTAGTTGCTGAAAACATTGTTAGATTGATAAAGTTAAGTTATATGAATTTTCGTAATCTTGTTCACAATAATATTTCATTAGTGCCTACCATATTTCATATTATAATGGTGTGTGTATTATTTCATCTCTCTTTATGTTTTGTTGTCACTGTAATAACATTTATTGTAATCGAAAATTTTAAATCGTTACGCACACCTTTTCAATTCCCACAATTATTAGGGAGTGTTTCTTTGTCGTTTCGATTATACTATTATCCATATTTTTATTTTCCCTACACAATTTTGATATTTATAACGTACGTCATTGGATTATTTACGGGGTACTATCAAACGATGAATTGTGTACATTCTAATGTATTTGTTTCTAAAATATCAAAATATTTTCCTTGTTGTAAGACTAACTCATCATTTAACGAATTTATACTTTTATTATTTTGTGAATCTTTAATTTTTATGTTTACTATATTCTATTTAAGAATAAGTATCATATACATATACTCAAGACCACCTATTCCACTGCCAATATTAATTATTTTTGTAGGAATGTACAGTATTTTGTGTGTCCCTCTTATTTTTTTTATTGGCAAAAAACTTGGAAAGAGTATAATCTCCAAGCAGTTTTAGCCCAAGTTCCGCAGTCATATAGCTCAAACGCTTAAAATTCCAATAACGTTGCTTGATACCGTTTTCCGTACACTACGAACGAAATTCAGCTGCGACAAATTGAACTCCCTGATAATACATTGGTTTTATGTCATTATTATTACAAATACGTTGTCCGGTCAAGATTTGCAATCATTATAGGGTAACGTACAGATTTACTGCCATCGCCATGCCGAAAAAACGCAAAACCGCGAATATGCATGCCGGTAAAGCAGGAACGAAGATAAAAGCTCGGACCGAATTTCTTGAAGGTCGAATGTATTTAATTCTCTATCCAATTTTCAAGGATCAATCTGTGGTCGCGGTATGCGCAAAGCACATTTTTTGAATGGTTTTATCATTTTCTGAACATTATTGAAGGTTCAATTTTTCATTGCTTGTACATTCTTTCTGAAAACGTCCAAAATTCAAATATCGTACTGATAATTTTAGGGCATTTCAAAGTTGGACAGTTACATCGTTTGATAATCTAACAACTTCATTTATTTCATCTCTAATGTTTAGATGAACAGATTTCCAAGGCAGTACTGCCATCACTGTTGAAGAATGAATGTTATAGCCTAGGGTCATTTGTCCTTCATCTTCAAATGTAAATTGAATAATTGCATCACTAATTCGGTAGGTTGAGTGTGGATAAACATTAGTTTGGCGATATAGTTCGATATCAATAATTTTCTTGTTGATGAATTCTCGCATAGAATCATTTGAATATTTTTGATCATTCACATCAATATAAGGATTGTTATCTAAATCTTGAGGAGTATAAAATTGACAACTATTTACATATTCGCCTTTTTCATTTTTTTCATAGGAAAAAGCAATTGATTGCATGTGCTCATCCGCAAAGAAAGAAATTTCTTCACCGGAATTGAATTCTATCAATAAAGGTCCTTCGATCAACGAAAAAACTTGGTCACACGAAATATCATCGGGTAAATCTCTCAAGTATTGTTGAAATTCATTTTCGTTTCCGAGATAATAATGAAACATTCTTGTTATTTTCTTGCCTATTATTTTATTTAGTAATTCTTTACCATTGGTCGAGAAATACAAAACTTCAGGATATTCGCTTTTCATTATTATTTGTACTCCTATAAAAATATTTTCCAAGACTTCACCTAGATGGCACTATTCACACTTCGAATTTTCGCTTTCATCTTTTGTTGTGAAACATATATTGCGAAACGAGCTCGAATTAAAAACAAAAATACCCTTGTTTTTTCACGTCTTTCTCATTTTTGGGTCAATTTTAAGTTTTTTGATTGTGTACAAAAATATATTTTATTCAACTATTTCAAAAAAACGTCAAAAATCAAGTTTTTTTATTGAAAAAAACTTGGAAAGTGCGGATTCAACTGTCGAATTGAATTTCGTAAAGATATTCTTCGGCAATATTTTTGAACCGCCAGCGAATCATTGTGAAAAACGGATTCCATAATCTATTTTCGTACTTATTACCGATAAAGCGGGTTACCAGCTTTTTGAATTGGTCAGAATTGGGATGTTTTTCATTTAATGTTTTATTAATCGCTTTGAGAACTGCATACCGCGCAACACAAAGCCGTTTACAATTTAAATTCAAAATAGTAATCGTTCGTTCCACTTTTTCCTTATCAATCTTGGCAATAGAACAAAGCGTTTCGTCCGCATGAATTGAAATACCATTCGCTTCATATTCATATCGAAAAATTCTGGGAAACGCCGGAATTTCCTGCGGAGAAATCATATTTTGATAATCACTTGTTTCTGTTTTCTTGTGTTGTCCACAACTGAGATTCTCCTTTATTGGTTCCAAATATTCCGTTTTATCCGAACTTTCATTTGTACCGCCACGACAACAGTACCACATGTTATTCCAATCAAGATGCGGATTTACCGGATGTAACAAGTCCGCGTCAATCGTTTTGTCATGAAAATGCTCAACCTGACGATTCAAGGCGGTAACTTTTATTTCACAGTAAACGCAAAGTCCGCCCTGATCGCCGGAAAGAGTTTTGTAAACTTCATTTAATCCGGATTGACATTCGTTGCGGAAATTTTCCCATTTCCCATCCGGATTGGCTCGGCGATATTCTTGTAATTTTATTGGTTCTTCACTTTTTTGAATGTGTTTCATAAACCAACCTCCTTTTCCCAACGTTTACAGGTAATAATTGATTCGGCTTCAAGAATTGAAGGTTCGTGCATTTTGAAATTTTCCAGATGGTCAATTTCTTTTTGAGCGTCATCTAATTTATCTTCGTTAATGAGATCATAAATCGTTTTAATTTTTTTTCCTATTTCACTATCAGGCGGTCGGCTTTTTGTTTCGAGAATATTTTCAAGCATCCGTTTTGCTTCCGCTCCTTTGGTTGATTCCGTAACAGAATAAACGTTATTGTCCTTCAAAATCCGAATTTTTTGGCAATCAACCGTCGTGAGAACTTGCGGACTATGAGTTGTAACAATTAATTGTGTGTTCGGAAAAACCTTGCGGAGGTTCGGTATGATTGTTTGTTGCCATTTCGGATGCAGATGTAACTCGATCTCATCAATGAGCAAAATTCCCGGCGATTCAAGAGGATTTTCCAAATACGGATTCGCAACCGCTAACCGACGCGCAAAATCCATTATTAAAGCAAGTAAGTTACGATAACCATCACTTAATTGATCCAATGAAAGTATTTCAACTGTATTATTCTTTCTGATATTGACCATCAAGTGCGGTGGAGTTGATCCGTCAAAATAAACTTGTTCAACTCCCTCAATTGTATTCTTAATAGCATGACGCATGGATTTAAGATCAGGATATTCAAATCGTTTATCGTTTGTTTTAGCACGTTCACGAAGTTCAGAATTTTCGCGCAGATAAAACCATTGGCAAACCGTACTATAATCAGCTCCCGCATCCATCGTATTTTGTAAAGCCAAAGGTCTTTCAATTTTGACGTTAAAAATATTTTCCAACGCCGGTGTTTTTGAAAAGCGGCGTTGCGCACGGTAATAGGCTGGAACGTCAACACAAGATAATTTATCTTTCTGAACCGCTTCCCACCGCTTATCAATATATTCATGAATTTTGTCAGTATCTAATGTAACATTAAAACCTGATGATTCTTCTGTTTGTTTATAATCAAATTTTTGTTGCCAGAATATTGGAGTCAATGAATCATCGATACCTTCGGCACCAATACAAACATGATTCTTACGTCCAATAAATGTATCTTGAATCGTTGGAACAATATGAATATCATCTACCGACAAAAATATTCCTCTTGCAGCAGTTCTGCTATAATGTAATTCTTTATTGTTCCTATTTATGGAACGTACTCTTTCAGCGTCATACGGGGTAAAAGTAATATCAAGCAACGCAAGAGCAATCGCATCAAGCAATGCCGACTTACCGGCTCCGTTAGTACCGACGATAACGTTTACGTCTTGTTCAAGATCAATCGTTAATGCCTCGAAGCAACGGAAATATTTTATCGTAATTTTTTGCAATTTCATAAACAATTAAAAAGGCTAAAGTGAGTCAATCTATAATCACTGGTCGAGTGCAGGCGAAAATCGAACGATAAAGTGCAAGAGATGTGTCATTGGTTGTTCGGAATTCACTCGCCTGCATTGGAGTATTAAATCATTATATTCCGATTGAACTGTTTTTGTATATCCCAGTTCGGTTGGTTTGCAAAATTTGGTGGCGGATTTGTTACGGGGGTTGTTCTTTTTGGGAAGTTCCTTTACAATTAACTCTTCGTTTCGTAACCTATTTTCAAAAAATTTCAAAAAATTTCAAAAAATTCCTAACCACCAATTTTGAAAGGATCGAACAATGCATCGACGTAATTTTTTGAAGGCGTCTCTTGTTTTAACCGGAAGCAGTCTTACGGCGGGTTCTTTGTTTGCTCAGCCGAAAGATTATTTTATCAGCAACGGCGGCGAAAACCCGCCGCAACATCTGACCGGTTATCCCGATACCGCCAATGGAAAACATCAGTTGTTTCAACTTTGGGTTCGTAATCAAAACAACACCGTTTTGACTTCCTACCGCGCTCACAAAACCTTAAAGTATCCCTATTTTTATCCGGTCATCGGACCGCTGAGCGGTTTGTCATTGACAGCGGAAACCGCCATGCCTTGGCCCCATCACCGTTCGGTTTTTTTCGGGCTTGATCGGGTGAACGGCGGGAATTACTGGCAGGATTCGCTCAGCCGAGGGCAAATCATCTCGCAAGGTCCTTCGTTTGTCAAAGACGAAAATGGAAAATTCAAAATCGATACGACCAGTGTTGAGATTGCGGACAATTGCCTTTGGGTACCGCAAGGAACACCGGAACCTTGGAACCAAACAGAACGTGAACCCATTATCGAAGATCATCGGCGTTTTGTTATCAAAATTCTTGACGAACGCCGTTATATTCTTGATGCGAATATTGTTGTCAAGGCGTTGACGGATGTGAAGGTGGAGCAAACGAATCACGGGTTGTTTGGGGTTCGCAGTGCGCCGGATATTGCTCCGACGGGCGGCGGCGTTTTGGTCAACGCCGACGGAGTTCAGGGACAAGCCGGTACACACGGTAAACCTTCCCGCTGGATGGCTTTTTACGGCAAGCGTGCCGGACTCAAAGACGAAGTGGTTGAAGGAATCGCCGTGTTTTGCCCGTCAAAAGCACCGCATCCGGCTTTTGAAAATTGTCCCTGGTTCACAAGAGATTACGGTAACTGTTCGCCAACTCCCATGCTTTGGATTCCCAAAGACAAACCTTTCTTGTTACCGCAAGGCGATGAGTTGAAACTCCGTTACCGAATTGTCGCCTTTGGCGGAACTCCAAAAGAGGCAGACTTGGACGGACTTTGGAACGAATTTGACGCAGCCTGATTTTGGGGGATTGGGGGGTTGTGTTTTGGGGTTTGTGTTTTGTGATTTGTAAATTGAAAACAATTTACAAAACATTTTCTACTTCCCACTCCCCACTCCCCACTCCCCACTATATTTGATCGGATCGGCGATACCGAGTTCTTTGAAGGCATTGAGGCGGAGCAAACAGGATTCGCAATGTCCGCAAGCCAAACCGGTTGAAGCCGGATCGTAACAAGTATGCGTCAAAGAGTAATCAACACCAAGCGAAAGACCAAGCCGAATGGTTTCCGTTTTGCTGAGCAACATCAATGGAGCTTCGATGGTGATTTTTTGTGTGCTTTCGATTCCTGCTTTTGTTGCAAGATTGGCAAGAGTGGAGAAGGCGGACAAAAATTCCGGTCTGCAATCCGGGTAACCGCTGTAATCGACTTGTGAGACGCCGATATAAATTTTCGAGGCGTTGGAAGTTTCCGCCAACGCCAGAGCCAACGCCAGAAAGATGGTATTCCTTGCCGGAACGTAAGTATTGGGAATATGCTGACCGATCTTTTCCGGCACAATATCTTTTGGAACGGCGACATGGTCGGAAGTCAGGGAACTTCCGCCGAAAAGCCTCAAATCAACGGGCATCACAATATGCCGCGAAACACCGAGCCAATCCGCCACACGCCGTGCCGCGTCTAATTCGACACGGTGCCGCTGATTGTAATTTATTGTCAACGCAAAAAGTTCGTTCCCTTCGGACTTGGCAACCGCTGCCGCAGTTGTCGAATCCAGCCCGCCCGAAAGCAGAACCACCGCCCGTTTCATCATACAACTCCTTTCCGTTCTTTAATTGTATCCGGTTATCAATTTCATTGCGGCAATTAATTAGTTAATTAGTTATCGGGCATTTTATAGGAAACAACGGAACAGTTCAAGCGGCAAACCTGATTTTAGTCGCGCAGTGACGGCATGATCAACAGATTTTGCAGATTGTACAGATTTTGACAAAGGAAACGAATCTGTTCAATCTGTAACATCTGTTGAAAAAAATTCCCTTACAACCGGAACCGGAAAAAATATTTTAGAGAACAACGGTTATTATGCCGAAGATTGCGGGGCGCGGTAGTGTTTTTTACCGCTTACTCAATGCGGGCTAAATTGATCGTGTTATGGAAGAAACGTCATCGGCAATTCAGTGGCATC
>JAISQH010000374.1 GCA_031274385.1 Planctomycetaceae bacterium
CTCAAAACCGCCTTGCCGTACCGGTTCAAACAAATGTCCGCAAGGTCTTTCAAACTGATACTTTGATCGTTCACAATCGCCGCAACTCCCGGAACTTGCGCCATCCGCGCCGGATTGCCAAGAATAATCTCGATTCGTGCCTGACTTTGAAGCCGACGGAAAACATCTTCCGCAACCGACCGCGTTTTCATGTCGCGGATTTTTGTGGTCAACTGTTCCCGGACTTTTTCTTTGTCAACATTTTGCGGCTGCAAATGTTGTTCGCAACGAAAAATAAGAAATTGCCCCGCGGGCCACTCGACAATCGGTGAAATCTCTTCCGGTTTCAAGGCGAAAACGATCTTTTCAATTTCCGGGTTGACCGAACCCTGACGAATCGGGTGAATCAATCCGCCATAAGGTTGGCTTGCCGGATCAAGTGATAAATTCTTGGCAACAGATGGAAACGATCCCGGATTCGCTTTGAGATCAACCCAAACCTTTTCGGCATCCCGACGAGAACCAAGAACAATTTGCCGCACCTGAACCGCCGCCCCATATCGGGCGTTAAATTCCCGTTGAATTTCCTCTTCGGAAATGTTCATCTGCGAACCGGCAAGTTTACCAATTGCCAAAATAGGCAAAATAATATCCTGCTTGTAAACTTCAGCGGTCATGCCCCGCTCTTTTTCAAGTAACTCAAGCCATTCCTCAGAGGAAAACTTAAATGCTTTTGCCATTCGTACAACTTCGTTGTTGATTTCCTCTTGCGTAACTGTAATCTTTTGCCGATCACACTCAAGTTGAATCAGAAACGTTTTGATCCGGTCTTTCAATTCTTCCATACCGTGCAAACGAAGACACTCCGCAGCAAGATTACTTTTCATAATCTTGTCGCCGTTCACCTCCGCAACAAGTTCCGGTATCGAAACAACCGCCAATGATGACGTATTTTGCGCCTCCGTTTTTGTAACCGGCAACTGAAGGAAGAAAAAAATAACTGTCCAAACGAAAAATAAACGAATTGCTCTCATCCTCATTGTTTTCCTCATTGAAAAAGTTTTCGCTCTGATAACGGCGATTCGGAATCACTACGGTTCTTAATCTGTTTAATTCTTGTGATTAATCAATCAATTAATCGTTGATTCAATTCAATGAAGCAATTGATTAAAAAAATTGAAAAAGATGACGAATCATAGAAATTGATTCCAAAGCCGTCAAGATGAATTTTCAACAAATTTTCCCGACGTTCTATTGAGGCAGTTCAAAATAGTCAAGCAATTTCCTCCATTTACCCAATATTTCGGAGAAATGCTGCCTATCTTACCTGATCTTACCTGATTTAAATTCCCAAAAACGGAATGTTAGTATCTTTTTTGTGAAAACCTGTTTTGGGCGATTCACTACCTCTTGTCTTTTTGAGATAATCAAGTAAACTAATGAATCAAAACCGGCGTTTCAAACAAAAGTTTTATTTTTTTACAATCAATCCCTTTCCAATACTTCGAGAAATGAATTTCAGAGTTACAAAAAATCTGGCGAAAAGTTTGTTTTTTTCGGGTCTTCTTCTTTTTCTTGCTGCTCAATCGGGTTGCGGACAGAAGCAGGCACAAAGTTCTTCCGATCCAACCAAAATTCCTCGAACGGAGGTTGTTATTGATCATGTTGGTCAGGAAGATGTTCAACTTTACATCTATGTTGAAGGACGTACCGTTCCGTATAAATCAGTTGATATTCGGGCGCGTATTTCCGGTTATCTCGAACAGTTGTTCTTTGAATCCGGCGGTATCGTCAAACAAGGTGACCGCTTGGCTCTGATTGAACAAGATCAGTATCAGGTCGCTCTCGACGCTGCCAAAGCAGAACTCGCAGTGACAGAAGCCAAAGCGGTACTTGCTAAAGCCAATCTCGACCGAGGCAGACAACTCGTCGAATCAAAAACAATTGCAATAGAAGAGTTTCAATCGCGACAGGCAGAATATCAAACAGCTCAAGCCTCCGTCGAACTTGCCAAAACTTCGGTTCGCCGTGCGGAACTCGATCTTCAGTACACCGACATGACGGCTCCTATTACCGGAAAAACAACCAAAAATCTGGTTGACATCGGAAATTACGTCAGCCCAACCGGTAATCAGGCTGTTCTTCTGTCAATCGCTCAAATGGATCCGATTTACATTGACTTTTTTATCAGTGACCGGCAATTTATTGACTTGAAAGAACGTTTGGGATTCCGCGAAAAATTCAACGATGCCATTAAAAATCTCAATGAAACAACGAATCAAACAGAAAACAACGAATCGGAAAATGAATCACCGCTAAGTGGCGATTCCGGGAGTGTGGATCGTGGAACAATCGATATTGCGTTGTCCACCGGTGCTAACGTGTTGACCGCAGATTTTTCGCTTCGGGGAAAAATTGTTGCTTTGGTCGATAACCAGATCACCCTCAATACAGGGCAAATTACCCTTCGGGGAGAAATACGGAACCCGTTGCTTCGCATCAACGGGCGTGACGATTATATGATTTATCCCGGTCAGATTTGCCGTGTTCGGATTCCTTACGAAATGGTCAAAAATGCGGTACTGATTCGTGAGGAAGCAATTCAGACTGATCTTGATACAAAATATGTTCTTACTGTGAGCAAGGAGATGTTCACTCCAACCGATCAGTTCAACCGACCGCTCAAAGATCAAGACGGTAATCCGGTTCCGGCTTACGAAACCGATGTTGTGAAGCGGCGCGACATTAAAATCGGTCGTTTGCTTGATACGCAAATGCGAATCGTTCTTGATGGTCTCAAACCGGACGAAACATATATTGTCAAGGGTTTGCAACGTGTCAGAATTGGTATGGCAGTGGCTCCGATTACGTTGGACGAATACAACGCCCGGCGTGCCGCTGAAGGCGGAACCGCCGTCAAAAAAGAAAAATCGGAAACCAAAGAAGAACCAAAAGAATCGCCAACAACCGAATCAACAACAGAATCAACAACCGAACCGCAACAATAATTCTTAAATTCTTAAAACGAAAAAGTTTATAAATGCGTTTGCAATTTGGAACGGTTCAAAATTCAAGGAGAATTCCGAATGTCCAATATTTCACTCGACAAATTAATTTGGACAATTCGCGGCGAGAAAGTGATTCTCGATTCCGAACTTGCGCGTTTGTACGGAGTTTCAGTGAAACGTCTTAATGAACAAGTCAGACGGAATATGGATCGGTTTCCCGAAGATTTCGCTTTTCGACTTACACGAGACGAATTGGACAATTTGAAGTCGCAAATTGCGACTTCAAGTTTTGAAGTCACAGATGAAAAACAGACAAAACAACATGTGTGGTCGCAAATTGCGACCACCTCCAAAAGATAAAATTTTCACGAACAATGACGCAATTACAATCTTTTTCCGGTATGACGTTTGATGTTCCTGTTACGGCGGAGATTCCCTGTCCGGTACCGGATTGGGAATACGGCGCTCTCCGTGCCTATTCGCAGGAAGAACAAAAAGCAATTCGTAACTGGTATGTCGAACGCGGTTTGGTGAAACCGCTTGAAGAACTCATTGGTCAGCCCAGACCAATGACAAAAAGCGATTTGGAAGAAATAAAAAACATCGGTAAAGAATTGTTTTCTACTGATGAAGAATTGAAAGACTTTGTGGAAACGCTTGAAGAAAACAGACGGATTGATCGGGAGTTAGAGGAAAAACGCACGGCTCGATTGTTGGAAATGATGGGGGAGGACAACTCTCCATGAAACCTCCATTGATTGTTGATACATGTATTTTTTCGTACGATTTTAATCAACATACTTTGGCTGCTGATTATGCAAAACATCTGGAACAATACGAATGTTTTCTTTCGTTCCAATCCGTTGCCGAGTTGTATCAAGGGGCAATGCAAAAGAATTGGGAAGAACGAAAAAAGGAAAAGTTAAAACGAGCCATTGCGAAAAAATACACAATAATTCATTCAGATGATTCGATTATTGCATGGTTTGCTTTTGTGAAGGCAGTTCGTCAATGTCAACCAATTGGAGTTGGAGACGCTTGGATTGCCGCAACAGCTTTGGCTCTCGGTTGTCCGTTATTAACGCATAACGCTAAAGATTTTGAAAATATTCCCGGCTTGGAAGTTGTTACGGAATATCAGAAACCACTAACTTAGACGAACAGAAACGAGAATTGGAACGATTTTGAAAAACGAACAATAAATTCAACAATTTTTTTGCTGATGGACAAAAAAATCATACATCAACTTCACGCAGATGACCATTTTGCGCGCGCGCAAAATGATCGAAACTACCAAAATAACTACCAAACTGTTGGCAGAACTAAAATAGACTTGTTCCATTATTGTTGTTATTGTCAACAGATTTTACAGATTTTACAGATTCGTTTTTTATGAAAATCTGTTAAATCTGCATAATCTGTTGACAAAACTAAAACCCCATGACACTCTTTTTCAAGTTTTGGAATAAGTCTAATAAAATAATGATTTTGAAAAACGAACCTTTTAATTAATGCATCGCGAGGCGGTGCGGCGACCACTTAACTCCGCGCGTCGCAAGACAGCGCGGCTAACAATATCGAAACATGTTTTCCCATTTTTTCATTGATCGTCCGATTTTTGCTTGTGTTATTTGTTTGGTCATTACGTTGCTTGGCGTGGTGTCGATTCCGTCGTTGCCGATAGAGCAGTTCCCGGACATTGTGCCGCCGACCGTTTCCATCACGGCATCGTATCCCGG
>JAISQH010000401.1 GCA_031274385.1 Planctomycetaceae bacterium
GAAAATCACGGCGATAAGCGTACAAACCAATATGTTGATAAAACAATGGCGGTTGCCGTTCAAACAATTCTGCGGTGATACCGTCTCTTGGGTGGGGAATAACGCTCCGGCTAAAATAAAGAGCACGACCGGTTTGATCAAAAACAACTTTGACACAAGCCGGGTCTTCAAGTTGTTGTTGATTTCGAATGGGCGTTGCCAATGTTGCCATAACGGCGGCGGGGTTGTCGGTCAACATGCGGATTGCCCGGTCAATTGATTCGCCGGAAATCTCCGGTTCGTCCCCCTGAACATTGACCACAATATCAACATCGTCCATTTTCGCCGCTGCTTCGGCAATCCGGTCAGTTCCGCTTTGGGCGTTCGGACTGGTCATCAGGACTGTTCCGCCAAACTTCTTGACCGCAGCAAAAATTTCAGGATGGTCGCAAGCAACAGAAACCGAATCAGGAAGCGTTGCCTTCAATGCAGCTTCGTAAGTATATTGAATCAACGGCTTGCCTGTTTCAGCAAGCAACAACTTACGCGGCAAACGTGTTGAAGCATATCGGGCTGGAATAATAACAACATTTTTCATGCCACGTATTGTCGCAAAACAAAAACAGCATGTCAAGAAGTCAACAAAAGAATATCGAGAAACTTCTCAAAATTTACTGATTATTTCATTTTTTGTGGGGAAAGATTTTTGGAGTGTCCCCCAAGTGTTTGGACAGAAAAAGAGGAGAGAACATGGTTTCATTGCAAATAAAAAAGATTCCGTTCGTAATTGTATTCGCGCCGTTCGACCCTGCCGGACTGCGCCAGCAAGGTCGGTGCGGCTCGTTTCACTGCTAATCTTTTCACCGCATGTACAGGCAACACTAATCTTATTTAGACCACCAGGCATGACCGGTTGTTTTCACAAGATTGGTTCTTTGGGCATCGATTTTGTTGTCGAGTTGCGTATTTTGGAGCGTGATGAACGGGTTGACTTCAACGCCACCGCAAGCAACAACAAATGACCGACCATTCTTGGTAATACTCGCCTGACTTTGAACCGTTTTCGGAATCGGATAAACAAGCGGTTTGAGAAGTGTTGTGTCCTCAAATGTTGTCAGTTGACAACCGGCTTTTTCAAGTAAACCCTCACGGTGAATCAACGCTACAGTAATCGCAATCTCCATGCAATTTTTCAAATCACCAAAAACCGGATCAGCCTTACTAAGCGCATCGTAATTCGCCGTCATTTTGTTGCACCAATTAATGGCGGCTCTGTCCGGTTTGCCGCTGGATTGGTGCGAATGACTCCGCAAATCAATGTATTCGTCGTCAGTCAACGCCTTGACTTTGACATCGTTGAGTTGCCAGGTAAGTTTTTTGGAATCGTGAGTAATCGTACCGTATTCCGGCGCAAGCCAGAATCGGGGATTAACCTGTTTTTGACTCCCGCCAATCAAACTGACATAACTCGGCAAACCACGCACCGGTGACGGAATGTGTCCAAGACCAATTTGTTTCATTTTATAATCGGCAGTAACAAGAACCATTGCAAAACGGCTTTGCTCCGGGACGCCTTGAAATGTAACAACATTCATTCCGTACGCCGCCTCTTGCGCCGCAGCAAACGCTTCAACATTGTTTCTGTCCACAATCGGGAATTGACGACCTACCTGCGCAATTTTCACCAACGCTTCCTTCGTCGGGTCAATAGAACATGTAATCACCGATGGTCGATCCTGATTGTTCCACGCACGAAAAACAGTTAACAAATCCTCCAATCGGAAAACAGGACGACCACTCGACTTGCCAATAACGTTACCGTAAGAGTCCGCCTGCCACGATTCGGAAGGTCCGACAAGAAGAAGATCGTTCTCTTCAGGAACAACAACAAGATAATGAATCGCCGTTAATCCGCCAAGATAACGGATAGAATCGGAAAATTCTTCTTGTTTCTCAATTGTTTGACGTATTTGAGCGTTCAGTTTTTTGAGCGAAATTTTTCGGATGGGAGTTTTTTCGTTCAAATCGGTCGGAATCGGTTCAAGAAGCCGACTAAGATTTTTACCGACTTCTTCCATTGTTTTTTTCGGGACGATTTTAATCAGTCCTTCGGCATCAATCTTAATACCGCCCACCACCGAACCGCCGTAATAAACACCGCGATCAGGTGAGGTCGTTTGCGCGGAAACCGGAAACTCCATTACGAAAGTCCAAGTTACCAAAGCAAAAACAAAAACAACACGTTGGAACAAATTTAATTTTCGAATCATCATCTTAATTCCTTTTAGTTAATTAGTTAATTAGTTAATTAGTTTTAGTTAATAGGTTAAATAGAAATACTGTACATTGAGAATTTGTAAGCAATACAAATAATACAAAAGATTCCGTTTTGTTGAACGGTGATCTTGTTGCTGAATTTTATTACTGAATTTTGTTGCTGCATTGTTACGTTGTTTTTTGATCTTGCTACGAGACACGCGGAATTTCATAACCTTTCCGTTGTTCCCGGCGAGAAATGATTGCGATTGCGAATCGCCGGTTTTTTCTGTTTTCG
>JAISQH010000051.1 GCA_031274385.1 Planctomycetaceae bacterium
GCGACGGGTAAAGCGAAAGCAATTATCCGAATATTATCACATCGCTTGAAATTGCCATCGAATGCGCTTCAGGAAAAAATCAATTCAATTCAAGATGTCCAGAAACTAGACGAATTAACTGATTTTGCTTTGACCTGTGTTTCGCTGGACGAATTTGCAACGGCTTTGAAGTGAAAGCCGATTTTTCGATTTATTTTCGATTTATTTTTAATTTATTATTCAATTTATTTTGAATTTTCAATTTTTCAATTCTTTTTTGGATTTATTTTATCCGCCGGTATGTTTTCTTTGCAACGAACTCAAGGAAAACAGCGAACCGTTTTGCGAAGACTGTGCCGCCAAACTGACAACACCGGACGGAATGTATTGTCAACGTTGTGGTGGTAAACGGGTTCCGTTGTACTATGAGACGTTCCGATGCCGTCGTTGCCGGACACTTTCGTTTCGGTTTCGAAAAGTGATTGTTCTCGGCGAGTACGAAGATGAACTCCGAACCTTGATACTGCGAATGAAAACGGATCAAAGCGGATTGTTAGCGCGGTCGGTTGTTCGGTTGCTTGCCCGGCAACGTGCGGCGGAGTTACGAGAAGCGGCGGCGGAATTGATTGTTCCGGTGCCGATGTATTGGCATCGGCGTTTGATGCGCGGCGTCAATTCGCCGGATTTTATGGCGGAAGAACTGGGCAACATCTTAAATATTCCTGTTGCCAAACACTTGGTGCGTCGGGTGCGTCCGACCGATTTGCAATACATGCTGTCCGCCCGCAACCGGAAAAGCAATGTTGTTGGTGCTTTTGCGTTGAATCAACAAAACCATTTTTTAAGCCGTTTTGTGAACCATTGGTCAAAAAGTTGGTTAAAAAATTGGTTAAAAATGGAGTTTGGTCAATTGGAACCGAATCCTGTTGGCAAAAATATTCTGTTGGTTGATGACATTTTCACGACCGGTTCGACCTGCAATGAGGTTGCCAAAATCTTACGTCAGGCGGGAGTTCGGAATATTACGGTCTGTGCGTTGGCACGAGCGGTTGGGTTTTATCAGAAATATCGTGACGATCTATTTGAAAAACTTGCTAAAAAAAGACGGAATTGAGTTGACTTTTTTACTGTTTTCGGTTGAAATAGAGAACTGTTCCTCATTGACGATTGAAAAGACGATTGAAAACGGACAAGGGAACATTTTTGATGGTCAATGAATTTCCTCTTTTATTTATTTACAACGATAGAATGCCATGAAGAAGTTACCGATTTTTTGTTTTGGTTACACGTTGGTGGAGCTTTTGATTGCGATTACGTTGTCGTTATTTTTGTTGCTTGGAGTGACGGAGATGTTCCGGCACGTCGGCTCCACGATGAGCGACACTCAAAAATCGCTCAACATGTCCGCCAATCTCAACGCAGTTGCCATGACGCTAAGAGGCGATCTCGGAAAAATCGATCCGGTTTTGGCTCACCAACCCTACCAAATGACTCAACCTGGTTACACCACTGATGCTCCCGGTTATCTCGAAATCACCGAAGGAATGAACGCACCGTACAGCGTTATAATGAGTACCGCTAATGGACTCCATGTTCCGATTAAAGATGTCGCCTTAAATCCTGATACGGTAAGTGATGCCTCTTATGGTAGTTGGCAAGGAATTGACCAAACAGTTGGTGATGTTGATGACATTCTCGCTTTTACGGCGCAAGCCGATCCGGCGTATCCGTTTCGCGGGTTAGTTGGTGATGTTGATGGTGATAGTATTATTGATATAAACGGATCAAATTTTGCTGAAATCATTTGGTTTGTACGCGGTACAACTCTTTATCGCCGTGTTTTACTAATTGATGAAAACGATCAATGGTCACCAACAAATTATGCAGATTATGATATTTCTATTCATTGTGATACCGTACCGGCAATAAAAACCAGTATGATGGCATCAGGTATTGTTCGATCCATAAATTTGCGTGAAAATCGGTTCGGTCATTATAAAGGAACATTTCCTTATCCGCTGTATAGTTCGACGAATGAAGGTTGGTATTATCTGCGGATGCCGACACTTGAGGAAACGGTTCATTCATTGTGGTCAGTAGGAAGGACTTTGCCTCTACTTACAATAACATCATCAACATCACCACCTCCTTATTGGGATTTTTGGTGGAATCCCAATGGTTTCAGTGGTGGGATTGGTAGCTCGAGCTTAACATGGACACAAGATCCCGACAGCGGTTCGATTGTATTATCAGATAATAGTGCTTATACCAATCCTCGTCATTCTCGTGCCGGCGAAGATATTGTTTTGAAAAATGTCATTTCGTTCGATGTCAAAGTTTGGAATCCGTACTGGGTACCGTATTCGGTAACTCGCGGTGATAGTACTGTTGGTTGGTTGCCGCCTCAATATATTGATTTAGGACAAGATGATTTTCAAAACCCTAATTCGACAGATCCGGCTGACAGAGTTTATGTAAACTATGCTCATAATTTTGTATCACACCCATCACCTAATGGTGCTGGCGGTTACGGTTTTACGCTCAAAGGACGCTATAATACATCAAATAACAACCGCCGAACCGGTAGTACCGATGAGTGGTTTGAAGCAGAACGATTTAACGTTGCACTAGACGCCGGTGG
>JAISQH010000463.1 GCA_031274385.1 Planctomycetaceae bacterium
CGAATTAAATAATCTTGCGGGAAATTCGGATTACAACAAAATTGAAACGCAACTGAAACAAGATTTGACGGAGTGGATGATTCTTGAACGCGACTTTATTCCGTTACCGTTTCAACAACCGAAAAATAACCAAAACAATAAAGGAACTCAAAACAATATTGTTCCCGACAGAACAACAGGCGTAAAATTGTTACTCGATTTCACAAAAGAACAAAATCCTATTGCGGACACTTCCGGCAAAAATAATCTTCTTACAGTTGAAGGCAATATTCAATTTATTACGAAAAATGGAATTTCGGGACGATATTTTAACGGAAATTCTTATATTGATATTGAACGGTCACCGGCTCTTCATTCGGCGGAGACCGCTTGGAGTGTTGAGGCAACGATTCGTCCCGAACAAGCGGACGGTGTGATTTTGGCTTATGGCGGCAAGGGAAACGGTTACAATTTGTTCCTGAAAGACGGCAAGCCCGGTTTTACTGTTCGCAGTAGCGGTGAAGTATTCACGGTTTTTGCAGAGAAGGCAGAAAATATTGTCGAAAATCGCGCAACGATAAAAGGCGTTATTACGCCGGATAAAAAAGCGGATTTGTACATTAACGGTCAAAAAACAGCGTTTATTGTTCTACCTCGTTTTATTGCATCAAATCCGTCTGAGTCGTTACAAATCGGAACAGATATTGGCGGTCACGTTAGCAGTTCGCCGTTGCCGCCCTTCAAAGGTTTGATCGAACGTATCGAAATCCGACGTGAACCATTAACTCAATGAGAGATTTTGTCAACAGATTATGCAGATTGAACAGATTTGAATCAAAACGAATCTGTATCATCTGTAAAATGTAACTGTCTCTTTTGTTTTTCAAGTTTGCGCACAAAGGCACGAAGAACACAAAGAGGATATTTTAGTTTTGTCAACAGATTGTACAGATTTAATAAAAAACAAATCTGTATCATCTGTAAAATCTGTTGACAAAAAACAATAGACTTGTTTTATATTGTCTGATTTTTGTTAAGAAGTGAGAGATTTTATCAACAGATTATGCAGATTGAACAGATTTTAATAAAAAACGAATCTGTATCATCGGTAAAATCTGTTGACCAACAACAAATAATAAAAGGAAACAAACCAATGAAAAATTTCATTTTGACCAAACGATTGTTTTATGTTTTCGCTGTTACTGTTTTACTGTTGCCAACGATTGTTATTGTTGCGAAGGAAAACAATGAGTCCGATAAATCAAATAAACCCAATAAACAAAATATTCTTTTTATTGCGGTCGATGATTTGCGTACCGAATTGGGATGTTACGGAAAGAAACATATCAAATCGCCAAACATTGACCGTTTGGCATCGCAGGGAACTGTTTTTGAACACGCTTATTGTATGGTTTCCGTTTGCGGCGCGTCACGTTCGGCTTTGTTGACGGGAACACGCCCCAAGTATAATCGTTTCGTTTCCGCACATATTTATGCGTCAAAAGATGCTCCGAATGCAATTCCACTCAATACGCATTTCAAAAATCATGGTTACACAACCATCAACAACGGCAAGGTTTTTCATTTCCCTGATGACCACAACGACGGCTGGAGCGAACCGGCATGGCGTCCGAAAACTCCGGGTTATGCTTTGCCTGAATCGCGGGAAGCGTTACAAAAAGACAAAGAATATAAGGAACAAAATCAAATACTGAGAAACGGCAAACCTGACGCACGCGGTCCGGCTTGGGAATGTGCTGATGTGCCGGACGATTCTTATGGTGACGGAAAAACGTTGGAAAAAAGTCTGAATGATCTTCGGCGTCTTGCCAAAGATGATAAACCGTTTTTCCTCGCGGTCGGATTTTTGAAACCGCATCTTCCTTTTGTTGCGCCGAAAAAATATTGGGATTTGTACAAGGAAGACGATATTGTGTTACCGGAAAATTTTCGTTACACTCCGAAAGATGTTCCTGCCGAAGCGGTTCACAATTTTGGTGAATTGAGAGGTTATGCGAATATTCCCAAAGGGAATGAAAAAATTTCCGACGAAACGGCAAAGAAATTGATTCACGGTTATTATGCTTGCGTGAGTTATACTGATGCGCAAATTGGTCGTTTGCTTGATGAGTTGGAATCGCTCGGAATTGCAGACAATACCATCGTTGTACTTTGGGGCGATCACGGCTGGCATCTGGGCGAACACACAATGTGGTCAAAACACGCCGTATTTGAAAATACCATGAACGCTCCGCTTCTTCTCAAATTACCGAATCAAAAAGAAGCAAAACGATTTTCGTTACCGGTTGAGTTTATTGATATTTATCCGACATTAAATGAACTGGCAGGACTTCCTGAACCGCAAAAAGATCAATTGCAAGGAAAAAGTCTTATTCCGTTAATTGAGAAAAAGATTGTTCCTGATAAATTGTATGCTGCCGGACGTTATGGAGCCGGTGATACGATTTTCGACGGTCGTTACCGTTACAGCGAATTTCGCGACAAGAAAGGCGGCGGCAACTTGGTTTCCCGCATGTTGTACGATCACAAAACCGATCCGCGTGAAAACATTAATATTGTCAATCATCCTGAAAATGTTGCAATTATTGAGGAACTTTCCAAAGAGTTGCAACGGACGATTGCGTTACCATAAAATTTTGATTCAAAAAATCTATCATTTACAGCCATCCCCCTTTGAAAGGAAAAACGATGAAAACTCGTTACTATTTGTTGTTACTGATTCTTTTGTTATGTGAAACAATCGCTGTTGCCGGTGAAAAGCCGAACGTGTTGTTTATCATTACGGAAGACACGCATTGGAACGTGTTCGGTTGTTACGGAAACGCCATCTGCAAGACGCCAAACATTGACAAACTCGCCGCAAGCGGCATAAGGT
>JAISQH010000058.1 GCA_031274385.1 Planctomycetaceae bacterium
ACGCTTGATTCCATCCAAAATGAAATTTCATCTGACAATTTTGGAGTATCCGATTGGCACGGCTTACTCAATGCGTTGGAACACAAAGGGCTGTCGGGGCAAGGTGTGGGTAAAATCCCTGTGCAGTCTTGGAGGCGTTTTTATCGCTTACTAAGTACAATGTTCAGAGGTGAATCAGGAGGAATTTTTCAAGATTCCCTTTCCAGTCAAGAAGAAAAAAACAGGTACATCTTTCTGATGAAATCAGCAAAATTCAAGGCGGAGAGACTGTCGTCGTGGATATTGCCCAAATTCCCGAACAACAGAAATGTCTCGTATTCGGTGATGTTATTCGGTCTGTCTATAAGATGAAAACAGAAGGAGAAGAAAACTGTCCTGAACGTATCGTCATCTTCGTCGATGAATTGAATAAATATGCTCCAAGTAATATCAAAGTTTCCCCGATTATTAACAGCCTCATCGAAATTACAGAGCGTGGACGCTCGCTTGGTATTGTACTCTTTTCCGCCGAACAATTCCGTAGTGCAATTCATGACCGAGTTAAAGGAAATTGTGCAACAAATGTTTACGGAAGAACAAACGGTGTGGAAATAAACTCTGCCGATTATCGGCACTTACCTAAAAGTTTCACCAATATGATGACCCGGCTTTCCAAAGGGCAACTCATTATTTCGCATCCGATTTTTCGCAGTCTGATAAAAATTGCATTTCCTAAACCAGCATACCTTCAACCGGAACACTAAAAACATCAAGCCATGACGATAGACAACATTATTATTGGAAAATTTATTTTGGATAGTTTAACAACGGGAATGTACGATAACCCGCTCTGCATTTTCCGGGAATATATCCAAAATTCCGCCGATGCCATCGATAAAGCAGCTCGTGACGAAAAGCGGGATGTTAAGCAATTCGAATTACATTTGACCCGTCTGCCAAACGAATTGTCATCGAAGATGATGGCTGCGGCGTTTCCGTCAAATCCGCTCCTAAAGAACTTCTCAGTCTTGGGGATTCTAAAAAATTCAGCGACCACATCAAGGATCGTGTTAGAGGTTTTCGTGGTATCGGACGGTTGGGCGGTTTAGCATATTGTGATTCCCTCATTTTCAAAACTAAGATAAAAGGTGAGACCAACGAAACTCATGTAACGTGGGATTGCCGCAAACTACACCAATTACAAGACCGTGCTAACAATGATACACGCGGGTTGGAGGTTAAGGAACTGATTCACCTATGTACGGCAGTTAAAGACCTTCCTTCATCAAAGAAAGAAAATGAGTCCTTTTTCCGCGTCGAGATGAATAATGTCCATTGTACAAAAGACGAATTGCTGGATTATCCCAAAGTCAGACAGTACATCGAAGAACATGCTCCGATTCCATTCGACAAACAAAAATTTTATTACGGTTTGGAGTTGGACGCTTGGCTTCATAAGGAAATACCGGGTTATAATACCTATCGTATCTTTATTGGTACACCGAAGGAATATGATTTGGTACTGAAAAGATACTCGCAAACACTTCCCGCGCGAAAAGGCAAAACTGATGAATTAGAGAATGTCGAGAGATTCGATTTATGCGACAGTTCGCAAAAAATTATTGCTCGCGGTTGGTATGGTATCCGAAAAGACAATATTGGTCAGCTGGCATCCGGTACTGGCGTTGATTCGTTGCGAGTTCGGGTTGGTAACATCTTAATCGGTGATAGTACGCTCACCGATCAATGTTTTAGTGAAACCCGATTTAACGGATACCTTGTCGGTGAAATTCATGTCATCACTCCAGCGCTAACCCCCAATGCCCGTCGTGATGATTTTGAAGATTCCGATATGAAGTCCGACTTTTTCAATGCCGTCCGCCGCCTCGTCGAGCCGCTTGTAAAGAAATGCCGAGAAGATTCGGACGAGAAAAACAGCAAAAAGAAGCTCGAAGCCGCTGGCCAGGTTATCATAAAAGTATCGAAACAATTAAAGAAAGGTTTCGTCGGCGATGCGACGAAAAAAGAAAATCTTTCACATGTACGATCCGAGTTGAACGAAATGGAACGCTACCAACATAAATCCGGCGTTCCTATTAAATTGAAAGAGGAAGCCGAAAAGAAGATCGAACAATTGCGTGATTTGGAGAGTGAAATCAAAGCTATTGAGCCGAATCTTGTTTCGGCACTGCCCGGTTTCAGTCAGAAAGAACGCGAAGCCATTCAGCTCGTGTTGAATGCCGTTGCCGAACTTTATGACAAAACGGAAACGGCAGCGGAACTGGAACGACTCGTTATCAACAAGTTGAATCGGCAACGCCATTAAATCACCGCCCGTGTCAATCCCGGTCTTTGCATGGGCTGCGGAACTTGTGTCGCCGTTTGTCCGTCGAAGAGTGTGGACATTGAAGGCTTCACCGAACAACAGATTTATGCCCAGGTGGAGAGTTTGCTGGAGATTGGATGAAACCAAAATTCACTTGGAGTATTGTGTACCGCAGCCGTTATGGAGACGACGCTTCGCTTTCAAGAAAAGGAGCCGGCGATGATTGTTGTTAACACGGATTTTGTGACCGGGGTATCGTATCCAAAAAGATACTTGATCTTGCGAAAGGGAACTACCGTTGTAATAACAGGAGTCTGTTGAGGATTTGCGGGGAATCAAGACGGTCGGCGACAAGCGATGCGTACGGGAAATCCTGATTTTTATTATGTTCCGCAAGCACAACCACCGCAAACGCTCCTGAGTCCG
>JAISQH010000658.1 GCA_031274385.1 Planctomycetaceae bacterium
AACATTTTCCAAAACATTTTCTAAAACATTTTCTAAAAAAGTTGCCGAACCGATTCCGATCATTTCGGATAAACCTGATTTTCAAAACAATAAATTAACAGAAAAAACGTCTGTTATTCCGGTCAATTATCGTATTTTGCGGATGTTTGACCAATTGGTTGCTATTGTTTTTTTTGTTTGGTTGGTGGGAATGGTTCCCGGTTTGTTCCTTTTTTTTCGGAGCCGGTTTGTTTATTCCGGGATTGTCAAACGTTCCGAATTACTTCAAAATTCCGTTTGGAACGAAATTTGTACGGAATTGCAGGCGAAACTCGGAATACGTTGCCGTATCCAATATTTGGTTTCCGAAGAAATGAAAGTTCCGCAGGTTGTCGGGATTTTTCGTCCGAAAATTTTGTTGCCGGCGTCATGGTTTGATACGTTACCGAATCGGGCGGTGTTGATTCACGAACTATCGCATATTCAGCGCAACGATCTTGTTTGGCAACTTGTTTCGAGTCTTGTTTGTCTGATGTATTGGTTCCAACCGATTGTTTGGTTTTGTACTGCCGCAATGCGGACGATTCGGGAGGAACTTTGCGACGATCAGGTTCTTTATTTTGGTGAAAACGCATCTGATTATGCTGAAACGTTATTGGAGATGAGTTCGATTCTTCAACGCGGTTTTTCGTACCGGATTGGTTGCGCGGTGACAACGCCGCAATCCCGGAATCATGTGGAACGCCGTATTTTACACATTCTTAATTCCGACCAACATCGGGAAACAATTACCATGAAAACCAAATCAATTATTTTTTCCACCTTCACCGCCGCCGCAATTCTTTTCGTAACATTTTGCCCCGCGTGGGAAACTGAAAAGGAACCGGAAACGAATCCTTCAGAAACGAAACCTGCCGTTAATTCAGTACAAAAATCTGTTACAACCGATGAGACAGACCCGGACAATCCGATGATTCCGAGTGATCCGGTTATCAAAGTTCTTGATGAAACAGGAAAACCAATAAGCGGAATCGAAATTCAAGTTCGATACAACGGCGATGACAATGGCGGTTTTAAACTCAAAACCGACGAGTTGGGAATTGCGCACGTTAACAATCTTAACGGCAAAAAAGGAATTCGGTACGTCAATTATGTATTGAACCAAAGCGGATATATTCAACAATATACGAAATGGGAACGACCATTTGAAAGTTCGGTTGTCCTTCCTAAAGAATTTGTTTTTCGATTACAAAAAGGCGTGGAACTCGGCGGTATTGTCGTCAATGAGAAAAACGAACCGATTCAAGGAGCAAACGTTGATGTAAAATATGATTCTCCGATACAAAAACATCGTCTGCTGTCATCAGGTGCGGCTGAAACCGGTGCCGATGGAAAATGGTCGATCAATCAAGCCCCGCCTGACATCACAGTAATTCGTTTGGATATTACGCATCCTGAATATCAACAAACGGCTGACGTCGGCGTTTATCCGCCTTACGAACAACTTCAAAACCGAACAGCAACTATTGTGTTGCGAAAAGGAATTAGTCTTAGCGGTACAGTGCGTGATCCGAACGGTCAACCGATTGCCGGAGCGAAAATTGCAGTTACACAATCCGGCATGGAATTTACCGGTACCCACCCAATCAAAACGAAAGAAGATGGAACATATCGTTTTCCTAATTGGAAAGAAGTACCGACCGCTATTTATGCGGCATTCCCCGGTTTTGCTCCGGCAATGAAAGAAATAAATGTTACCAAAACAGATCGTGTTCCGACGGTTGATTTTGATTTAAAGCCGGGTAAAACCATTCGATTTAAAATTCTCGATTCCAACGGCAAGCCGATTCCGCAGGCACGGGTTGCTCCGTTTCGTTGGTGCGGAACGTTTTTGTTACTTGGCGGTGATGATATGCTTCCCCGTGAAACCAACGAGGAAGGAAACTGGGAATGGACTTGGGCTCCCGATGATGAAGTCGAATATTCTATTTTCAAACGGGGTTATATGTCGATCCGCGATCTTTGGCTCAAAGCACAAGATGAACCTTATGTTTATCGGATGAATCCGCCGCTTGATATTCACGGTAACGTTATTGATGCGGAAACGAAAAAACCGGTCGAATCGTTTAAGTTGACGACGGGTGATAATTTCGACGGTCAAGATACGAAACGAGCGTCGTATTGGGACGATAATAAATCAGTACAAAAAACTGACGGAACCTATCGGGCAGTTTTCACCGAACCGCGTAACGGCGGCGGGCATCATTTCAAAATTGAAGCATCCGGTTACAAACCGTACATTTCAGAAATGTTTATTGATACACAGGGAAATGTGGAGCAACATGTCGAATTGAGCCGATTGGAAACAAAAAAAGCCGAAGACGGTACGATGGAAACTGTCGGTGTTGAAACGAAAATAATCGCACAAACGCCCGACGGCAAACCGGCATCCGGTGCTGTTATCGGTTTGGCTTTCGGCGCAAGGGAATATATTAGCGTACGAAATGGAGAAGTGGATCAATGTGATCATCGCTTGACCGTTGACAATCAAGGAAACGGAATGTTACCGCCGATAGATGAGCCATTTATACTGGTTGTAACACATTCGAGCGGTGTTGTGCAGACAACAAGTAAGAAAGTCGAGGAGTTACGAAAACGATCCGAACCGATCAAATTGATCGCCTGGTCACGAATTGAGGGAACGCTGAAATTAGGAACGAAACCGGCGAAAGCCTGTTCCGTCAGATTAGGTTCATACGAAGGATTCAATGAAAAAATTCAACAGGCATCGGAATTGAACCTATATCCGCAATATTTTTCTGATACAATAACAGACGAAAACGGCAAATTTATCATGGAACGTGTTGCTCCAACCGGTAGTCGGCAAATTGTTTGGGAGGAAAGAGAGCGAGTTATTAATGGTATGATTTATTCCATACCGCTTGCTGTTGCGTATGTCGAATTGGAATCGGGAAAAACATCTCAAGTTATTGTCGGCGGAAGCGGGGCTCCGGTTATCGGAAAACTGCAATTACCAAAAGAGCCGAATAAACTCCAATGGAATTGGGTTGCTGTAACATTGTTACCGGACATCGGCGAAGAACCGCCGTTTGTTCGACCGAATTATCCGCAGGAAATTTGGGACAAATATCTCGAAGTAACCACTTTTTTAAGAAACAAAAAAGGAATTACGACAAAAGAAGGAATAACACAGGAAGACGTGAAAGAACTTCAAAAATTGTTGCAGGAAAAATACAAACCGACACCGGAAGAATTAGAGAATCAACAAGCCAAAGCTCAGTACAATGCTGAAAAACTCAGAACAAAGAGACATAAACGATACGGTTATGTTGACGGCAACGGCAATTTCCGCATCGAAAATGTTTTGCCGGGAAAATACCGGATTGTTGTTGATATTACGGTTCCCGGTCAATATCGGGCTGACCAACAGAAATATTATCTTGGTTCCTGTTCTGTTGGAGTTACAGTTCCCGAACTTCCCGACAACGTCAGCGATGACCCTATTGACGCGGGAACACTGGAGTTTGTTCCCAAAGAAGTTTCCCGAGTCGATTGGCAAATGCGCGATTGGGATGATTAAAGCAGGTAACAGAAAACAGTAACAATCTCTTTTTGTTTGTGCACAAAAACGAAAAGAAATGACAATATACTCGTTCCACTTTAGTTTTCGGTTTTATTTTTTCCCGTTCCGTTTTTGGAGTTTCAATTAGATCAGGTAGGCAACCTCTCTCCGAGATATTTGGTAAATAGCGTCGGGCGTACTCGCCGACTTGGTTTACCGGAAAACATCGCGTTGTGTCCTTCAATTCGGTGAGTACGCCAAAATCCGAAACAATCAGAATTTTATTCTTGACACGCTTCCACTGACCTGTTATATTTTGAACAGATGTAGCGAAACGCCGTATTTTACACATTCTTAATTCCGACCAACATCGGGAAACAATTACCATGAAAACCAAATCAATTATTTTTACCGCCATCACCGCCGCCGCAATTATTTTTGTAACGTTTTGCCCGGCGTGGGAAATCGAAAAGGAATCTTTGGTTGATAAATCGGAAACAAAAACAAATTCTACAGTACAAGATTTTATCGTGCCGGAAATTGATGAACGGATCGAATTGGTTTGTATCGTTTTTCGGTTGGCAGGTGCTCGTGAATATCGTTGCAAGCAATTTACAAAATATAACGACGATATCAACAATTATTTTGTCGAATTCAAAAATCATGACGCGGTTCTCCTTGCCCGGTCACTTCATACTTCGTCTTTGGGCGGAATAAACATAGCACATGATCGGGTTGTTTTTTTGGGAACCTGTCTGGAAATCAAGGATGGACATCTTATTCTTTCCGAACAAAAAATAAAAGATATAAATAATTTTATGAAAGAAAACGGAATGTACAACTATTTGGATAAACAAGCCGTTAAGAGATTTACCGAATTATTGGACGATTTTTATGTCAAGTCCCGATTTCATCAGTTTTTTGAAACACAACAGGAAATGTATCATTTTGCACAAAAACAATTTTTAGCAGGCTTTCGGCTGATTGATCTTCAATGGTTCGATTCTTTTTACGGAACGGAAAAGAATGAAAATATCCATCTTGTTTTGACAATGGCAAACGAGGACGGCGGTTATTCTTTCAAAGCACCAATGAAAAACGGTCAGTACGAACTTCATGCAATGATCGGTGTCGGCGGAACGGATGATCAGGGACAACCTTTGTTCACCGCTGATGATTACCGAAGTTTTATGTTCCAATATAATATGTTGCTTTTCGCCGGACCGATCATTGAAAAGCATTTCGAATCGCTTAAACCGGAAGCGGAAAAACTATGTTCTCTTATGGGAACGAAAATAGCACAAGCAACTCATACGAAGCAATGGCCGGAAACAATGATGACTTATTATTTGTCGTATGCCGTTTTGATTAAGTATTTCAAAAGTCATGAAAACATCGAAATTTCCGATAGACTTTTACAATTTTACCAAAAAAACGGGTTCGTTTGGCTTGACCGTTTTGTCGAAGCTCTTGATCGTTACGAAAAAGAACGGAACCAATTCCCGACTCTCGACCATTATATGCCGGAAATAGCTGAGTTACAGAAATCGATTGTTACACGAAGTTTTCTTCGGGAACTTCGAAAGTAACTGTCTCTTTTATTTTTTAAGGATTGCGCGCAAAGACGCAAAGAAATTCAAGGTTGGTTTTAACTTGTTCTGT
>JAISQH010000661.1 GCA_031274385.1 Planctomycetaceae bacterium
ACAGAACAAGTTAAAACCAACCTTGAATTTCTTTGCGTCTTTGCGCGCAATCCTTAAAAAATAAAAGAGACAGTTACGTTTGATTCTTTGCGTCTTTGCGCGCAAACATGAAAAACAAAATAGACAATTACACCCCAACCCCCAAACCGCCAATCCCCAATCACAACCCCCCAATCCCGCTATGACGCTTGACAACAATTTATTATTACGGTACATGAAATTGCTTCCTTCCATACCATTCCGGTCTTGCACGGGACACAAGGGAACATTTGGCACGGTTCTTGGCATAGGCGGGTCACGCGGAATGGCGGGTGCGGTGTCGTTGGCGGGTTTTGCGGGTTTGGTTTCGGGAGCCGGTTTGGTTCGCTTGGCAATTCCTGATCCGATTCTTGAAACGGTTGCAGGTTTTTACCCGGAACTGACAACATTGCCTTGTCCTGCTGACGGGAGCGGGCGGTTTTCTCAAACGGCGTTGGAATTGCTTCTCAACCACGCTTCGTCGGCAACATCGATTTTTTTAGGTCCCGGCTTGAGTCGTTCTTCCGGTCTTGACTTGCTTGTACCGAAGTTGATTTGCCGTATTACTTGTCCTCTTGTTATTGATGCCGACGCGCTCAATGCTTTGGCAACGCTTGGAACCGAACAACTTCGTCAATTTTTCAAGTCACTCCATACCCGAAATATAATTCTAACGCCTCATCCCGGAGAACTGGCTCGATTGCGGGGCGTGCCGACTCCTTTGGAAGAATTT
This sequence comes from Planctomycetaceae bacterium, assembly GCA_031274385.1. Classification (GTDB taxonomy): domain Bacteria; phylum Planctomycetota; class Planctomycetia; order Pirellulales; family Thermoguttaceae; genus WRKP01. The sequence continues at coordinate 752 of JAISQH010000661.1, forward strand.
CAAGCGGAACGGATTGAGGTTGCGCGGGATTTTGCCCGGCAACACGGGGTGATTTTGGTGTTGAAGGGTCACGAGAGTATTGTGACAAACGGCGAAGTGACCGCAATCAATCCGACCGGCAATCCCGGCATGGCAACCGGCGGGAGCGGTGATGTATTGACGGGAATATTGACGGCGTTGACGGCTCAGGGTTTTTCGGTCTTTGACGCGGCAAGGTTGGGCGTTTTCCTGCACGGTTTGGCAGGCGACCTCGCCGCCGCCCAACTCGGCGAAGAATCCGTTACCGCCACTGACATTCTTAATTCTCTCCCAAATGCCTTTCAATCCCTCAAAAAATCAACTGTCTGAACTTTGATTGAATTGATTAAACTGTCTTAACCTTTGATTAAGCTGATTAATCTGATTGATTTGATTGAAATCAAACAAATCAACTTAATCAAAGTTCAAGACATTGAATTGATTAAGGGAACTTCTAAAAAACTCACTCCTCACAAATCTCGCATTGAAAAATAAGGGACTTGCGAGCAATTTTTAGGTAAAATAATGAGTTTTTAGAAGTTCCCCAAAGTAGAAAATTAAAAAAATTCATAAAAAAAGTGTCCGATTCTGTTTGCTTGTGGAGTAATAAATACCCGAACACGGATTTTCCTCCGGCAAATCTATTGACGCCAACTTCCTGCATGGCAATTTCAAAAGCACAAGCATCCTTATTATTTCTTGCCCATCATGGCTATGTTAAGAGATTGGCGGTTCGTCAGGCTCCGTTGCATGGAATTTGCGATGATATTGTACAACAAGTTTTTATTGAGTTCACGGAAAAAGCGGAGCAATGGGATGTGGGTGAGGATGTTCGTCCTCTTTTAGCCGGAATAACCAAAAAAGTTGTACTGAGTTATTGGCGCGACCACGCAAGGCACAATCGTCCTGATGTTCTTTTGAAAATTGCCGAACGGCTTCGGACACTTGGAGAAAACGACCCGCCACCCGAACAACATGATAAAGAAATCCGGGCACTCCGGCTTTGCCTTGATGAGATTCCGATAAAACACCGCCGATTGATTGATCTCTATTACTTTGAACAACTTACAACACAAGAAATCGCCTCCATGATCAAAAAAGAAATCAGCACCGTTCACCGAACTCTTTGTCGGATTCGCAGTAAACTTAGAAGTTGTATTCGTTACAAATTGAGTCAGGGAGGCGGCGATGAGTAAAATACCAACCGGTAAAAACCGCGAACATTCTGATTCGTCAACGGCTGATTTTATTCAGAACTATCTTTCCGGCAAACTGACTCAGGAAGAGTCCGAAAATCTTTGGAAACGCCTTGAAAATTCGCCGAAACTGGAGAGATTGCTTTTCCGGCAAATGGAACTTGACGTGATGCTCGAAGAAATTGCCGGAGAAAAAATACCAATGCGGCAGTCGGACGTTTCGTCAATGAATCTGAAAAAGGATGATTTTGTAACGTTGCAAAAAGACCATTCCTTTTTTCGTTCTTTTTCCAATATCGTTTCGATTTCCTTGTTTTTGATTGTTTTGGTGACGGCAATTGGTTTGGTGTCGGTCAGTCTTTATTTGACAATATTCGCGACAAAAAACAAGGAAGTCATTGAAACATTCGTTTCTTCTTCTGATGATCGCCATTTGCCGGCTGAGCCTGACGAGAAGAAGCCGGAAGAAATTTCGGAACAGATGAGTGCTGCGGTTGCGATTATTTCCGGTTTGGTTGATGTTGTTTGGGACAATCGGAGCGGAGTTTTTCGTCAGGGTCAGGCGGTTGAACCGGGTTGGCTGCGGTTTCGGGAAGGTTTAGTTTCCATTACGTTTTTTAATGGAGCCGAAGTGGTCGTGCAAGGACCTGCCGAATTGAAAATCATCTCCGTCAATCATGTTCAATGCCGTTTCGGCAACATTAATGTAACCGTGCCGCCGCAAGCGCAAGGATTTCTTGTTTCATCGCCGCAGATGATGGTCAAGGATCTTGGAACAGAATTTTCCATCAGCGTTTCGCCTAACGGGACGGAAGTCCATGTGATCAAGGGCGAAGTGGAACTTCATAAAACGCCTCACGGACAGGACTTACCGGCCAGTTTGAAAGAAGGCGAAGCGGTGTTTGTGGCATCTCAGGGTGATCTTCGCCGGTTTCAGGCGAACAATGAGACATTTGCTCCGACGCGTTCGCTCAAGGATAAAACGAAAGAATATTTGTACTGGCAATACGAAAAATGGCAAAGACGTCGGCAACGTTTTGATAATGATCCGTTTTTATTGTTTCGGTTTGATTTTGAAAATCTTCCCGGTGATGCGGAATCTGTTGCCAATGCCGTTTTTAATATTCCGAAACTTGTTTCAAAAAATATTACACAAGATATTACACAAAACAATTCGCAAAACACTACGCAAAATATTGTACAAAAAATTCTTGAAGGGCGGATTGTTGGTTGCCGGTTAACGGAGGGGCGTTGGCCCGGCAAGGGTGCGATTGAGTTTTCGCGGACTTCTGACCGTATCCGGGTTTATGTACCGGAATCATGCGAATCCATTACGTTATCCGCTTGGGTTCGTGTCAACTCATTAAACCGCCGTTCCAATATTTTATTTGTTACTGAAAGTGAAGTCATTGACGGTCGGCAGCAACCGGCGTTACAATGGTCGATTTTACCATCGGGCAGTCTTCGTCTGGAACTATCCAGTCCGATTCCCGGCGAGCAATTACGTTACGAATCTTCGCCGTATTTCAAACCGGAACATTTGGGGCAATGGACTCATCTTGCTGTTGTGGTTGATGGTTTGATGCAAACGGTTTCTCATTTTGTTGACGGCATTTTAATTGATATTCCCATTGTCGAATTTCCGTTCAAAGAATCGTTGCCTATTCCAATCGGCATGGCGGAAATCGGCAACGCCCCGACAACCAAACAACCTTCCAAAGGAACACCGATTCGCAATTTTTGCGGTTGTATTGACGAATTTCATTTTTTTTCCCGTGCTTTATCGAGAGAAGAAATATGGGACTTATATGATCCTGTAACAGATTGGGCAAATGAAACAGAGTAAGAAACGGGAGGTTGAACGTTGGCAGGCAATTAATCGCCAACCATTTTTTGATAGATAAATAACGTCGATGATAATCGATTTGAACTTCGGATGATTTTGCAATACGGTGTCATTATCAGTACGTACGCTGATGCTACTATTGTCAATTACAAAAACTCTAAAAGGAGACTGAACCATGAAAAATTCAACAAAATGCGCAATGTTAAATTGGGTAACTAAAAAAAGACAGGGGGGGGGGGGGGGGGGATGGTATGTTGAG
>JAISQH010000043.1 GCA_031274385.1 Planctomycetaceae bacterium
AGTTATAATGCCACTCAAAGCAATGGGCAAAATGTTTTACCCGGCGCGAAACACAACTTTTTTCCACACAAAAGGAGAATCACCATGAAAAATGTGACAAATGTTAATTTCGGTAAGGGGGGGGGGGGTAGGTAATCGACAGACATTCACTTTTGCCAAACTTCTCACCGGCATTCTGATTGCCTTGCTCTTGCCTGTCGTCCAAGCCGAAGTTACTTCGGAAGAACTCGCCCCTCTGATTAAAGAAAACACGCTGTTTCTTGGACATATCAACCTCAAAGGTCTTGACGTTGATGCCGTTGCGCAGCAGTTCGAACAGCGGTTTCAAACGGTAGCAGTAACGGCTGCCATTCTCGAATCCGGTGAAGATGGCTTGACCGAAAAGGAATTGTCGAAAATCCAAAAAGAAATCAAAACGCATGTTGCTAAAGAAAAGAAAATGGTCAAACGGGCTCTCAATAAATTTTTTGAAGCCGACATCAATGATCTTTATCTCGTTTCGGTTCTGGAATTGATGGACGATTATCCGCTGATTGTTGCGGTTCCCGGTCAACCGGAAATGGACGAAGAGGTCGAAGAACAACTCGAAGAACTTTCCCTTCGGATAGCAGGAACTAAAGGCGATTGGACCTATTTCGTCACTTGTGACGATGAGGAAGAGGCAAAAAAATTCCTCAAAGCGTTTGCAAAACTGGAAGCCGGAGACCGTCCTGAAATCGAAGAAGCATTAGAGTATTATGAGACGTTACCGATTCAATTTGCTTACACTCCTTCAGCATCATTGACCGCCGTATTGAAAGTATTGGTATCGGCAATCGCGGAGCAATCTGCCGATGATCTCGGAATCGAAGAAGAACAAATAAATACGTTCCTTCAGTTGCTGTCGGAAATAGAATTTGCGGCGTTTGGCTGTGATCCTGCGGCGTTACAGTTGAATGCCGTCATTCAATTCGATAGCGAAAAGACTGCCAAAAAAGCCGCAGGTTTGGCGAAAAATTTATTGACCGAGTCGCTAAAATCAGAGGAGGAAGATACCAAAGCGGTACTTGATCTTTTGAAACCGGCATTGAAAGATTTGTTGCCGAAAGCGAAGGAGAACCAGTTGCTGCTGGACATCGGGGAAAAATTTTTCGAGAAGCACGAAGAAAATCTGATTGCCGCCGCATTTTTGAGTTCCCTTCTTGATCAGATAACCAATGATGACGAAGAAGAGGATGAAGATGAGAATGGCGATGAAGATGAATAATCTTTTTGCCGGCAAGAGCGGGGATTTTATGTCCCCGTCTCTTGCCATCAAACCACTAACAATAAACTATTCTCATGACATTCTTACAAATTATAACAGAAACATTTTTGCGACCGAAAAGAAAATAAAAATTCCCAGTTGGGTTTTAATGATTGTTGATATTCGTTTGTTAGCAAAATTGATTTTCATGTGTTAATACTCCGCCCCGTAATTCTATCGGCAATGTTTATATTCCGAATCAATTTTTTGACACGAATTTTGTCATGATCCAATCGGTGAAGAGTGGGGCGAAGCGGTTGAGGTAATCGAGAATGATTGCCTGAAAATACGGAATGATTTTGTGTTGACCTTTTTTCATTGCCCGAACAATTCGCGCGGCGACATATTCGGGAGTTACGGCGTGGTGAACCGGCATATCGGGTGCGCTGCTTGATTGATAAAGAACATCGAAAAACTCGGTCTGAGTTGTGCCGGGGCAAACCAAAAGAACATCAATACCGTGTTGGTGAAACTCCGCACGCATTGCTTCGGAAAGTCCCGTAACAGCAAACTTCGCCGCCCCGTACACCCCGTAATGAGGCACACCACGCAATCCAACAATCGAACTCAAATTAACAACCATCGGCTTGTTACCAAGTTTGAGAGAAGGCAACGCAAGTTGCGTTAATTCGAGTAACGCGAAAAAATTAACTTCAAAAATTCGCCGGATCGTTTCTTCGGTTGTTGCCTCAATCAACGCGGTTGCTCCAACTCCGGCGTTGTTAATTAAAATATCGAGACCGCCTAGTTGTTGTGTTGCTGTTTGGACAGCGAGTTGCCGGATTTCGGAATCGGTAATATCACCGACAACAGTGATTATTTTTCGTGCGCTGCCGGTTGCCTTTTGGATTCGTTCGGCAACTTCCTGAAGCCGGTCTGCACGCCGGGCAAGAAGAACCAAATCGGCTCCTTCCTTTGCCAATTCCAGAGCCAACGCCGCCCCAATTCCTGAAGACGCTCCGGTTAATAAAATCCGACTGTTTTTCAATAAACGTTTCATAACGATTGACAATGACTCATGGATCATGGATAATACTGATTCTTAAATTTTATTATCCGTGATCAACGATCCATGATCAATCCCCCCAAACGATGCCGGAATACCGTTATACAGCCCGGAATGAACTCGGAGCCAAAATCGAAGGCGTTCTCGACGCCGCAACCGAACCGGAAGCCGCCGCCACACTGTCCGCCGGAGGACTGTTTCCATTGGAAATCGTACCGGTTCTGAAACAAACCGTCACCGGAAAAGTCCGCCGCGTCAGCGGTCAACAGTTGGCATCGTTCTATTCGCAACTCGCCGATTTGCTTCGCGGCGGTGTGCCGTTACTCCGGTCATTGAAGATATTGCACGATCAAACTTCAAACACCAACCTGAAATTCGTACTGGATAATATTTACCGCCGTGTTGAAGCCGGAGAAACGTTGGCGGAAGCAATGACACGGTATCAGGTTGTTTTTGGCGAAATGGGAGTTCAGATGATCCGAGCCGGTAGCGAAGGCGGATTTCTCGAAGAATCCTTAGCCCACGTTGCCGAATACACGGAAACTCAAGATGACTTGAAAGGACGAATCATCGGCGCGCTGGTTTATCCGGTTTTGCTTTCCGTGTTTCTGATTACGGTTGTTACGGCGATTCTCGTGTTTATCGTTCCCAATTTTCAACCCCTTTTCGAAGACCTTCGTAAACGGGGTGAGTTGCCGCAAATCACGGAATGGCTTCTTTTTATTTCCGCTCAGACAAAATATGTTTTGATCGGCGTCATTCCCATTCTGATTCTCAGTTTTATTTGGTTTCGGTTTTGGAGTCAAACGGAAAAAGGACGCCGGTTTGTTGATCGTTTTAAGCTTCGAATGCCGATTGTTGGTCGGGTGTATGAAGGATTCGCGGTTGCCCGATTTTGCCGGGTTCTCGGAACGCTTCTGAAAAACGGCGTTCCGATTGTCAAATCGCTTGATATTTCGGGTGATGCCACAGGGAACCGGATTCTTTCCGATGCCATTCAGCGGGCTTCGGAAAATATCAGCGGCGGCTCACGGCTCGCCGGACCGCTGGCGGAATCCGGTTGTTTTCCGCGTTCTATTGTTGAAATGATTTCGGTTGCGGAAGAATCCAATACGCTTGATTCGGTTTTGGTTGACATCTCCGGTTCACTCGAAAAACGAAATTGGCGTTCTCTTGATCTTGCCGTGCGGTTTATCGAACCGTTGATGCTGATGCTGCTTGGAGCGATTGTTCTTTTCCTCGTCTTGGCACTGATGATGCCGATCTTCAATATGTCAAACGTCTAAAACCGGCAACCCAATTGTCTGAACAGGATTTTTGGGATTGGTAAAATTGATATAGGATAGTCTGTAGGAAAGAACTGATGGAAAGAACTGATGGAAAGAACTGACGATTCGATGTTATTTCCGGTAGATTATCCTATTCAATCTTCTTAATCCGAAAAATCTTGTTCAGACAATTGGGGCGACCCTTTCAAATGGAAACATCCGCCCAATCCGAAACAATCAGAAAAAATTCCTCTTTACACGGTTTCTGAAAATTTGTATTGTTTCTTTGCTTTTATTGAGTTTCTGAAAATTTGCCGGAGGAGATAGGCGATGGCGTTTTTCCGTATGATTTTGATATTGGTTCTGTTTTTGGGAGTTTTGGGTGTTACCGCCGCAACCGGGCAGGTTTATCAAACTCAGCCGAATTCGGTTCAGCAACCGATTCGCCAGATGCCGTTGCAAACGCCGCCGAAAACGATTGTCCAAAACGGAATAACCCTCTATCAGCAGGGGCAAAATCAACCCAACCAGCCCGCCGCAATAACTGACCGTACCATGCCGCCCGGTTACGGTTCCCCCTACCCTACCGGTCAGCCCCTTCCCAATCAACCCATTAGTCAAAATCAACCCATTAATCAAATTAATCAATCAATTAATCAACCTATTAAAGTTGCTCAAAATTCCGGTTCGGTTTACGGTTTGCCGCCGCAACCTCAGCCCGCTCCCAACCCAACACCAGTTACCGCCGGACAACCCCATTATCAGCCTGTTCCGTTGAATCCCGCAACACCGCCCGTTCCCGCTAACACCGAAACACGGCGATTCGTCGGACACGCCGAACCGACAAACCGTGTTGTCCCGTTTCTTTTGACCCCAAAAGAACAACAAGAATTAGATGAATTTCTCGTTCGATGGGAAAAATACAGTGCAGGAATCAAACGTTATGATGTCGATTTCAACATGTTCATTTATGATGAAGCAATTCCCGGTTCGGTTCCCGGTAAGCCGTACAAAACGACGTTCGGCTATTTCAAGTATATCGCTAAGCCGTTGCGTTTTGTCTATCACGTTGAAGGCGAATGGATCGGCGATAAAAAAGTGGAACGCGATGATAAGAAAAATCCGCAAATTTATGCCGAAAAAATCATTATCGATGAAAAAGCCGTCTTCAAGTACGAGTTTAACGCCAAAACCGTTTTACAAGTCAATGTCCCGCCGGAGTTAATCGGCAAAGGAATTGCAGATAGTCCGTTGCCGTTGATTTTCGGTGCCAAAGCGGATGAGATGAAAAAACGATTCAGTATGAAAATTGTCACGTCCGAACAATATGAGAATACGCAAGTCTGGCTTCAGGCAAAACCGCTTTTAATTGAAGATCAGCAGGAATTTTCGCAAATCGAAATCCGGCTCGAAAAAGAAACGCTTCGTGCCGCCGCTTTGAAAAAATCCGATGTCAACGGCAAGGCGTTCACGGTGTACACGTTGCACTCAACAAAAACAAATGACCGGCTGACATCTTTTTTGGAAGACATTAAGAAATGGTTTACTCCGACGATTCCTGACGGTTGGAAGCTTGATGTGAATGATTGGGTTCTCGAAGTTCAAATGGCGCAACAACCGCCGACCGCCGTTCTACCGGCAACTCCGGCTCCGCTAACTCCCGTTCCGGTAATATCGGCTCCGGCAACTCCCCAACCTTATTTCGGTAACCAACCGCAACCGCCAAGAAACGAAATTCCCCTTTATCAACCGATTTATCAACCGAAAAACTGACCGCCAGAGAGCAAACACATTGCCATGCAAAAAACATTGGACATTAAACTGTCACGGATTCTTGCCGACCGGAATTGCAACGATTTCATTTTAGCCGATGCCAAAGACGCTGATATGGCTTACGGGCTTTCCGCGCCGGGGCAAAGTCCTGAACATTACGGTCATGAAGCGGCGTTTCGGACGTTGGACGAATACCGCGAACAAATCCGGCAAGTTGTTGCTCAGGGGCTGGTTGATATTATGCTGATGAGTGCGAGTACGAGTGAGATTCTGACGATTCGGGAACGGTTATTCGATCATTCGCCGATCACGCCGGCGATTCGTGCCAATGACACCACCGATATTTGGCTTGCCGGAGCCGAAGGCGTCTATGGGCAAGAACCAAGCCGGTGGTTCCGAAGCGCAACCATTGACCATGCTCTTTGCGGAAAAGCTCATTGCGAACCCAATGAACGAAAACTCGGTGCCGATTTGGGATTGTATTCGATTACGTTCAATAATGACTTGGAACGTGATCGGGAAGCCCTTTTTGCGTACAAAGAATTTCGGATTGAAGCGGAAACCAAAGGATTCCGGCATTTTCTTGAAGTTTTTAGTCCGAATGTTTCCGGTGTGAACACGCCGCAGGATGTTCCGTCGTTTGTCAACAACCATATTGTTCGGACATTGGCGGGAGTGACGGAGGCGGGCAGACCGATTTTTTTGAAGATACCGTATTACGGAGCGAAGGCGATGGAAGCGTTAGCCCGTTACGACAGCAATCTTGTTGTTGGTATTCTTGGCGGTTCGGCTGGGACAACGCTTGATGCGTTCCAAATGCTTGCCGATGCCAAAAAATACGGAGCCAGAGTGGCGTTGTACGGTCGCAAGATCAATCATGCCGAACATCAATTATCGTTTGTTCAATATCTTCGGGCGATTGCCGACAGTCAGATGGAACCGGTTGAAGCGGTGAAGGCTTATCACGGTGATCTCAACCGGCTTGGTATTCCGCCTCGCCGGTCACTGGAAAACGATTTGCAACGAATGGAAACAACCGATAGTTACAGCGGTCGCTCTGCGGCGTCGAAGAAAAAAAACAACCAACAACCCAATATGCCGGACTTCTCCAAAATGACCGCCGCCGAAAAAGTCCAATGGAACCTCGAACGACTTAAACGCGTCTTCGGATAACTTGTTAATTGAAAATTGATAATTGAAAATGATTTTGTGGTTTGGGGTTTGTGGTTTGGGGTTTGTGAACCGCTTGCGTCCCCCACAAACCACAAACCACAAACCCCGAATCACAAACTTGTGATAAAACAGGCGTGAATGATTTTCCATTGTTTTTCCCTTTCTTCTGATGCCTGCTTCTGATTCCAAACAGGGACGCCGAAAGAAAATGTTACGCGGGACGCTTATTATTGGCTTAGGCACGTTGCTGAGCCGATTGCTTGGCATGTTCCGCGACGCCGCAACCGCCGCCATGCTCGGAATGTCGGTCGGCGGTATCATGGATTCGTTTGTACTGGCGTTCCGTCTTCCTGATATTGCCCGGCGTTTGTTCGGCGACGGAACACTCAGTATCAGTTTCATTCCGGTCTTTACCAACGTTTGGCAACAGGATCAACAAAAAGCGTGGTCATTGTTATCGGTCATGCTTGCTTGGGTTTTTCTTTTTCTGACCGGTTTTGTGATTCTCGGAGAGATTTTGTGCGGAATTGGTTTCACGTTCTTTCATCCCGACAGCAAAGTTTATTTAACAGCCCATCTTCTGGCACTTCTGTTACCGTATTTGATTCTCATTTGTATGGCGGCCATCACGTCCGCAACTCTTCAAACGCTGGGTCATTTTTCGCTTCCGGCAGCCATCCCTTTAATTCTGAACATCATTTGGCTTTTGGGCATTTTGCTTCTTGCTCCGTATTTTACGAACGATCCGGCGTTGCAATGTTATCTTTTAACGCTTTGTATTTTGGTTGCCGGCGTGATTCAGTTTTTTATTCATTTTCCGTTTCTGAAAGCGTACGGATTTCATCTTGACTTAGGTTTTTCCAATGTTGCAAAGGAAATCCGGCAAATATTTCACGGTTTTTTTCCGCAACTTTTCGGCTTAATGTCGATGCAACTGAACATTTTATCGGCAAGCGGTATTGCGTGGCTTTTTACGGGTTCTCAGGAAGAGACGATTCGTTGGTTGGGTCGTTTTGTTACATTTCCGATGCGTTCGGGAGCGGTTTCGGCGATTTATTACAGTGAACGCCTGTACGAATTTCCGCAAGGTTTAATCGGATTGGCGATTGCAACGGCAATTTATCCGCTTTTAAGTCAACATGCTGCGCGCAAAAATTTTGCGGCACTTGGTGAGGATCTTTCGTTGGGGTTACGTATTCAGTTTGTGCTTTCGATTCCTGCGGGGGTTGGGTTGATGTTAATGTCCGAAAAATTGGCGCATCTTCTTTTCCAACGCGGGGCGTTCACACCGGATGATATGGCTCGGACGGCGGATTTGATTTTCTGGTTTGGTTCGGGAGTTTGGGCATTTTGTTCGCTTCCGATTGTGGTTCGGGCGTTTTATGTTCTGGGCGACATTTGGATTCCGTTTCGAATAGGTCTGATGAGTTGTGTGTTGAATCTTGTTCTCGGATTGCTTTTGATCTGGCACATGGAAGAGCAAGGTCTTGCGTTGGCAGCCAGTATTGCGGCGGGCAGCCAATCGCTGGTTCTTTTTTTAATTTTCGTTAAGAAATACCGGCAAATTGACATCAAGTCTATTTTATTGGTGATTATCCGTTCAAGTATTGCCACGTTTTCGATGGCGTTAATGGTGGCGATACAGATGAAGTCGCTTCCCGGGGAGAGTTCGGTTGACGATGTGATTCACATTGTCTTTGGCGGAATTGTCGGAATTTTCGTGTACGCGGTGGTGTACCGTTTCTTAGGCGGACGCGAACTCGGTATTCTGCTTCGCGGACGTGTTAAAAAGAAAACGTATCGGCAAAGAGATAGGAAACGCCAGCAGAAAAAAGAACGATAAGACGAAATATGTAACTGTCTATTTTAATTTTTTTTGACAACATTTTCGTTTTTGTTTTTTACTGTTCCGTTTTGGGAGTTACCAACAGACAAGGTAGGCAACCTCTCTCGTTATACCCCCATCTTTTAACATACATTTTTCAATAGTCGCATAGCGACGGCATCATGCATAACCGGTGATGGAGCGCAGCGCAATCACCGGATCGAGTCTCCCCCAACGACAAAGTCGCGTAGCGACTACATTATCGAGTCCCATCTTCGTCTCATTCCCTAAACTCCGCTTTTGATAATGCCGTCGCTGCGCGACTTGATGATGGTTGGGGGCGTTGTCCGGCGGTTGCGCTGCGCTACACCGCCGGTTATATATCATGTCGTCGCTAGCGCGACTAAAATAGAATTGATGATGCCCCTTTCGTTTATCTTGTATTGTTCGTCTGGTTCGTATCTCAAAAAAATGGTGGGGTATAACAAGGAGCGTTGCCCTACGCTATGATATTTGACCCTTTCAGGGTCTAATAAATGGAATTTTTTTATTGACGACAAGCCTAAGTTCCCCGCTAACACGGAAAACATGTTCGGAGAACTGGAAAACATGTTCGGAGAATCGGAAAACATGTTCGGAGAATCGGAAAACATGTTCGGAGAACCGGAAAACATGTTCGGAGAACCGGAAAACATGTTCGGAGAACCGGAAAACATGTTCGGAGAACCGGAAAAACTGACCAATGATTCGGAAAATAGACTAAAATTTTCTCAAAAAGGACGAAATCTTGTTGAAAATACAAAAAAGTTTTTGTATAGTGTAAAATCGTTCGTGGAACAATATTCTTTCACAAACCCCAAAAAATCAGGAGAAACTAAACAATGAGCGCAACTCACAGAGATGTCGTTCCGACTAAGGACTCGGACTTTAATGTATGGCAAGGTGGACTTTACACGTTTATGGAGATGAATCTGACAAGCCGGATTCAACCTCCCGACCATACCGAATGGATAACTCTGAAACCGGCGTGGGACGCGGCTTACGCGATTACCTCAACCGGAAATGCCAAACCAAGTGAAACTCTGGCAAAAAACGAAGCACGATCAGCATACGAATCTTTTCTGCGGAAAATGGTTAAAGTGCTGTTCAATCCCGCAACAGATATTGTTACTGATCCGATTCGGGTGGAGTTGGGATTACCTATCTACACCGGCGAACGGAAAAAACGGGAAATCGGCGATGCCGCACCGGTTATCGAAGGGAAAATTGAGGGGCGAAGTCAGAAAATTTCCTTTTTCCGTGCCGACGATGTCAACAAACGCGGTGTGATTCCGGCTGCGGACGGGGTCGAATTTTACTGGAAAAAAGGCGGCGAACTCACCGTCGATATTTCACAATACACATTTGTCGTTGCGATACGCCGAAGCCCTTACATTCATACGTTTGAACCAACCGACGAAGGACTCAAAATCCATTGGGTCGCCCGATGGTATAACAGTAAGGGTGAAAAAGGTCCCTGGTCCAATTTCATTACTGTTGTGGTGGGAAATGAATAGGGAATGTGGTATACTTTCGGCAGTCACACGATTGATGTTTTGGTAAATTATTTGGTCAATTGTTTTGGTCAATTGTTTTGGTCAATTGTTTTGGTATTGAACTATGAACTATGAATTAAAACAACTCCGTAAAAAAACTCCGTAAAAAAACTCCGAAGGAGTTTCATTTGGATAACCCCGTGCAAGCGGAGTGCAGCACGGGGTAAGTCATCACGAACTGACCGGAACTCCGAAGGAGTTCAATTTTGATGTTTGTGGTTACGGTGACAAAGTTAATCCCGTTTTATTGAACTCCTACGGAGTTCTCGTTTTGTTTGTACACTTACCCCGTGCTGCGCAGGCTTGCACGGGGTTATCCAAATTGAACTCCTACGGAGTTGTTTTAATTC
>JAISQH010000087.1 GCA_031274385.1 Planctomycetaceae bacterium
AAATCCGTCTTGTTCACAAAGAGCAAACGAGAGAGCAATCATTTCCGATCCCGATTCTTGCCGGTAGAAATTGGATCAAAAAGCGGATGACGATTAAAAATCCTGCGATTTGGTTCCCTAATGGTTTGGGCGAAGCGAATCTTTATCGTTGCGAATTAGAACTGTTTGAAAACGGACGGTCTGTTGATAAAATCGTAACCAATATTGGAATCCGAACGATTGAATGGAGGGAATCGGCGGGGCAACGGATTGGTGATCGGTGGGGTGATTGGCAATGTGTTGTCAACGGTTCGCCGATTTTTATCAAGGGTGTTAACTGGATGCCTGCGGACACGTTGCTTGAATTACCGCGCGAAAAATTCCGATGGCGTTTGCAATTGGCGAAAAACGCCGGAATCCAGATGATCCGAATCTGGGGACCGGGACATCAGGAATCCGAAGATTTTTATGATTTTTGCGACGAATTTGGAATCATGGTTTGGCAGGATTTTCCGATGGGAAATTTTGACACACCGGATTGGCAGCAGGATATTTGGGAAGAACAAGTTTTGCATTCGATTTTCCGTCTCAGAAATCGTGCTTCGCTTGCGGTTTGGTGCGGCGGCAATGAGTTTAATCCGTACAGTAAAGGCAATACGGCATCGGTCGGAATTATCGAACGGAATCTTCGAATCTTTGACGGAACCCGGAAATTCCTGCGGACAACGCCGGACGAAGGGGCGTTCCATGCTTATCCTGATATGTGTCCGTCGTGGTACAAAAAACGTTTTGCCGCTTATCCTTATGTTGCTGAAACAGGAATTCATTCTATGGCGTCACCGTATTGGCTAGGCGAATATATTAATCCGCAAGAATTGCCGACGGCGTACAAAATGTGGGACAAAGAATTTAAGAACACTAATCCCGAAACGGCGTTACATTTTGTCGAATATGCTCCGTCGCGTGTACCGCGAATGTTAAGCCGGGCGTCGCACGTCATTGATATGACATCGCCCGGAATCGAAGATTTGACGCTGGCAACACAACTCGGAGCCGAAGAATTTTATCAAATTCTCAGCGAAGGAATTCAGGCAAATTATCCTGTAACAACCGGTTTGATGCCTTGGGTTTTTGCCCGTTCTTGGAACGTTATTGCCGGTATCCAACTGGTTGATGGCGCCGATCAACCGCTTGCTCCGTTTTATGCACTGAAAAGAACTTACGAACCGCAACATATTTTGCTCGATATTGACCGCTTGCTTTGGAAAAGCGGTGAGAATTTCAACGTCCGCGTCAAGTCGCTCAACGCTTCCGGGCAAAAAGGATTCAAAGGAAATGTTTCCGTGCGGATTTTCGACGATTCGTATAAAATATTGTACGACAAAAAACAAGCACTGGAAATTTCGGAAGGAATCGCTGTAAATCAAGCGGATTTTGAATCGTTTTTAATTCCGAACGATTATAAGAGCCGATATTTTTATGTTGTTACGAAATTATTCGGAACGAGCGGAAAACTTGTTTCTCGTTCGGTATATCGTCCGCGAACGATTGCCGCAATGGAAGAGCCGGAATATTTCAAAAAATTTGTTACCGCCCCTGTTGCGTTTCCAACATTGACCGAAGGACCTTTGCTCAAAAATACAGTACAAAAATCACCGAAAACAACACTCAAAATTGAAAAAACGCAACTAAAACAAGTCAATCCTCGTGATTTCGAACAAATATTAACTGTTTCAAATACAGGAACTGTTCCGTGTCCGCTGGTCATTCTTGATATTGCGTCGGCGGATGTGGTTGTTGATTGTAGTGACAATTATTTTTGGCTTGATCCCGGTGAAACAAAAACAATAGCTGCAACGATTCATGCCCGCGACGGCAAAGAGGTGAAGCCGTTCAATGTCAATGTAAGATCGTGGAATGTCGAGTAAAAACGTAACTGTCTATTTTCATTTGCGCGCAAAGACGCAAAGAATCAAAAAAATCAAAATGAGTCTCTTTATCGTATCCGTTTATCAATTTTATTGTGGTGATTTTTTCATTTTAGAGGATTTTAAAAATGAAAAAATGAAAAACGAGGATTCTACCACGAAAAACACGAAATTGCACGAAAAAAATCAATTTATAATTTTTTTTTTGCAACATGAAGTTATAAAAATCCTCCTTGAGTAAAATAAAATAATGAATACCGTCAAAAAACAGAACAAGTTAAAACTTACCTTGAATTTCTTTGCGTCTTTGCGCGCAATCCTTAAAAACAAAAGAGACATTACGTAAAAACATGTTGAGCCGAGTGTTTCGGAAATTCCGTACGTCGGCATTTTAATTCCCTTTTAACCCAAAACGAGGTCACAATGAAGAAAACAATTTTAATTTTGTTCGGAATTTTTGTCGCGTTTATTGCAACAGCAATCGCGAAAGAACCGCCGCCGTTGCCGAACCGCGACGTGATGAGTCAGGAGTATTGGAATCTCTGGAACGAGGAGGTTCAGCAGCGAATTGATGAACGTATCGAAAAATACCGCAAAGCCGATGCGAAAGTCGAATTATCGGACGTTAAACCCGGCAGCGAAATCAAAATTGAACAAATTTCGCACAAATTTTTATTCGGAGCAAATATGTTCAATTTCGGACAACTTGGTTCGAAAGAACTCGATGACAAATACAAGGCGGTTTATCACACGTTATTTAACGCGGCGGTCATTCCGTTTTATTGGAACCCATTTGAACCGGAACCCGGCAAACCGCGTTATCAAACGAGTGCGGAAGACAATCCTGAATTTTGGACGAAAACAGAAAATTGTCTCAATGAAAAATTCTGGCGGCGTCCGGCAACCGATCAAATAGTTGAATATTGCGAACAACACGGTGTTTATCGGCATGGTCATCCGATCATCTGGGGCAATGACCGTTGGCATCATCCAAAATGGTTACCGAAAAAAGAAGAAAACGTACCGGAAATGGA
Organism: Planctomycetaceae bacterium; assembly: GCA_031274385.1. Lineage (GTDB taxonomy): Bacteria > Planctomycetota > Planctomycetia > Pirellulales > Thermoguttaceae > WRKP01. The sequence continues at coordinate 2,942 of JAISQH010000087.1, forward strand.
ACGTCAATTTGAAAAACGTGTACGGGAATTGGCGGCTCATTACGGTAACAGAATTAATCGTTGGGACATTGTGAATGAAAGTTCGGTTGATCCGCTTAATCCGCATCATGCTAATTATGACGAAAAGAATCCGAAAGGTTCGTACGGAATTTTGCCGCGCGATTACACGTTCAAGGCGTTCAAGGTTGCCAATGAAGTTTTCCCGCCGGAGGTGGTACAATGTATCAATGATTACGCGAATAATCAACGTTACGTTAATCAAGTGAATGATCTGCGGAAACGCGGGATTCGGATTGATGTGATGGGTTTGCAGATGCACCTTTTCAATCCGAAACAATGTGCCGATATTGCAAAGGGTGCGCAAATTCAAACGCCGAAGCAAGTGTACGATATGTTGACAATCGTTGAAAAAGCCGGAGTACCGTTACATTTAAGCGAGATTACGATTACGGCTCCGAACGACGACAACGATGGGCGCGAGATTCAGGCGAATATTGCACGGAATTTGTACCGGCAATGGTTTTCGTGGTCTTCGATGATGGCGATTACGTGGTGGAATGTTGTTGACGGTTGCGGCGCACCGGGCGAACCGACTACATCGGGACTCTTTACAAGGAAAATGGAACCGAAACCGGTCTATGATGCGCTGGATCGTCTGATCAATTACGAATGGAAAACGAATATCGTTCAAAAAGCAGACGGCGAAAACGTTACGATTCCGTTTCGCGGTTTCAAGGGAAAGTACAAAATTTCCTGGACAGACAAAAACGGCAATACTCAAAGTAAAGAAATTATGGTCAAATAATGAATACAAACATGACATCGACAATCCCGAAAACGTACAAATGGGAACTTTTAGTTCTCCTTTGGGTTGCGTATTTTCTGAATCAGGGAGATCGGCAGATTTTCAGTGCGGTATTGCCGTTGATTAAAACCGATATGGGATTCAGCGATGTTCAACTCGGACTTGTTGCAACAATTTTTACTGTTTGTTACGGTTTATTTGTACCGTTATCGGGTTTTGTCGGCGATTTGTTCAAACGGCGCAGTGTTGTATTTGTCAGCCTGCTCGTGTTTAGTTGCGGTACACTTTTAACCGGTTTGGCAAACGGAATTATCATGTTGATTGTTTTTCGTTCGATAACAACCGGCGTGGGCGAAGCGTTTTACTATCCGAGTGCCAATTCGTTGATCGCGCAATATCACCACCGAACTCGCGCAACAGCAATGGCAATTCATCAAACCTCCGTTTATACGGGAATCGTTTGCGGCGGTGTTCTCGCGGCGTGGATCGGATCGAATTTCGGTTGGCGTTCCTCGTTTTACTTTTTCGGAACACTCGGTCTGATCTGGTCATTCGTCGTTCTGTTTCGTTTGCGCAACGATAAACAAGACGCCGGAAAATTGTTGAGTGAAACGAAAAATGAACCCATTGCCGACAAAATTCCGTTTCGCGAAATCATCCGCAAAACATTGGGCAAACCAACCTTGTACTTTCTGTCGTTGGCGTTTGGCGGTCATGTTTTTGTCAATGTTGGTTTTTTGACGTGGATGCCGACATTTTTGTATGAAAAATTTGACATCTCGTTGACCAGAGCCAATTTTGATGCGATGTTTTATCATCATGCGTTTGCGTATTTGGGAGTGTTGGCTGCTGCCGCGTTTTCCGATTATGTTGCGCGTTTTCGCAAAACAATTCGTATGGAAGTGGAATGTCTCGGCATGTTATTGGCAACGCCGTTCATTTTCCTGATGGGTTATACGGACAATTTTTGGCTTGTTTATGTTGCGCTTTGCGGATTCGGAATTTTCAGGGGCGTGTATGATTCAAACCTTTTTGTTGCGCTGTTCGATGTGATCGAACCAAAATACCGTTCGACCGCAACCGGTTTAATGCTTTCATTTGCGTTCGTTATCGGGGCGTTTTCGCCGGTTGCACTGGGCTGGGTGAAACAAAATATCGGTCTCGAACAAGGGATTATGGGACTTGCTGTTGTGTATTTTTTTTCGTCCATTTCAATTTTGATCGGATTGAAGACTTGCTTTCTGAAAGATTATTATGTAGAATCACGATAATGATACCGTATGATATAAAATGTAACAGTCTATTTTGTTTTTTAAGAATTGCGCGCAAAGTAACCAAAACAATTGACCAAAACAATTGACCAAAATAATTTAACCAAACATTAATTGTATGAGTGACGAAAATATTTTCTTGAACAATTATCCCTATTTAACAACACAAAATTCGATGAAACCATTTTACACCATTTTAATTTCGTTCCATTTAATTTTATTGCTCACTTTAACCGGTTGCAGTGATAAAATAAAACTCAGCGGCAAGGTGACTTATCCCGACGGCGAACCGCTTAAAACCGGAACAATTATGTTTTCGAAACCGGATTTCCTCGCCAGAGCGCACATCAAAGCGGATGGAAGTTACGATGTCGGTTCGCTTTCCGCCAAAGACGGTCTGCCGCCGGGAAAATACAAAGTCTTTATCACCGGAGCGATTGAATCTGTTTCAGTTACTGAAAAACCAAGTGTTCCTCAAAAAAACACAATGGGAGAACAAGAACAGGAAAAAGAAAGTTTCAAAGCACTCATCGCTGCCCAATATGCCGCTGAAGAAACAACACCGCTCGAAATCGAAATTCCCGGCAAAAATGTGTACAATATTACAGTTGAACGTCCATGAAACTTTGCATGTTCCTTCCGTTTGAACCGGATCGGCGTTGGAAAATTGCGCAACAGGCAGGTGTGACGAGCGCTGTTGTGAAACTCGCACCGGAATTAACCCATCGCGACCCGCCGTCAAATATCGAAACACTTATCGAAGCCAAACGGCGTTTCACCAACGCCGGTCTCGAACTCTTCGGTCTTGAAGGCGATCAGTTCGATATGACCCGAATCAAACTCGGTCTCGAAGGACGCGATGAAGATATTGAAACGTATCGGCTCATGCTTCGGAATATGGGTGAAGTCGGCGTCCCGTTTTTGTGCTATAATTTCATGGTCGGCGTCGGCTGGTTTCGTAACAGAACCAATATTCCCGAACGCGGCGGCGCATTGACCTGCGGATTTGAACTCGATGAATTGTTGAAAAAAGAAGATTCAGTACGAAAAATCGAACGTCAAAATGTTTGGGATAATTATCAATATTTTTTGGAACGGATTTTGCCTGTTGCGGAAAAATCCGGTGTTCGATTGGGACTTCATCCCGATGATCCGCCGATTCCGTCATTGAAAGGTTACGGGCGTATTTTTTACAATGCCGACGGCGTACGAAAAGCGTTGGCGTTGTCATCAAGCCGGTCGCACGGTCTCACATTTTGCCAAGCCAATTATCTGGCAATGGGCGAAAATGTCACGGAATTGATTCGCGAATGGAAAAACCGGATCGGCTTCGTTCATTTTCGCGACATAAAAGGAATGGCGGATTCATTTGTTGAAACATTTCACGATAACGGTCAGCATGATATGGCGGAACTGATTCGCGTTTATCGTGAAAACGGACTTGATTGCCCCGTCCGAACCGATCACGCTCCCAGCATGGACGGCGAAGGCGAAGCAACCGGTTACGAAATTCTGGGACATCTCTTTGCTCTTGGATACCTGAAAGGATTACTCGATTATGATCAAAAAAATGTTCAAAAATAAAACCGCTTTGATTACCGGCGGTAGTCGCGGGATCGGAGCAGCGATTGCTGTTGAACTGGCGGCATACGGCGCAACAGTTATTGTCAATTACCGGCAAGGAAAAGACGCCGCCGAAGAAGTTTGCCGGACAATTAATGAACAACAAGGTAACGCTTTTTCTTGTCAGGCGGATATTTCGGTTGTTGCGGAAATTGAGTCGATGTTTGATTTTGTTGAAACAAAATATGGACAAGTTGATATTTTGATTAACAATGCCGGTTTGGAAATCCGGCACCCTTCAACCGAATACACCGAAGAAATTTTTGACCGCATCTTGGACACGAATCTCAAAGGCGCCTTTTTTTGTACACGGCGTGCTTTGTTGACCATGAAAACTGCCGGTTGGGGACGCGTCGTTAATATCTCCTCCGTTCACGCCGTTCGACCAACCGGAAACCGAAGTCCGTACAGTATTAGTAAGGCAGGTCTCGAAATGATGACACGGGAATTAGCACTCGAATTTAGCCGTTACGGAATTACCGTCAATACCGTTGTTCCGGGTGCCATTCGAACCGATATGAATAAAGGCGTTTTGTCCGATCCGGTGTACGAAAAACGAGTCGTCGAAATGATTCCGGCACAATGGATCGGCGAAACAAACGATGTTGCTCCAATTGTCCGATTTCTCGTATCCGACGAAGCACGTTATATCACCGGAACCGCCATCGCTGTTGACGGCGGTTTAATGCTTTAATTAAATTTGTAATCTATCAGCGAAATATCCGCTCGAATCACCCTTATTTACAACTTTATTTTTCGTAACAAAACAACTTTAGGTAGGCAACCTCTCTCCGAGAGGTTGCGTCGGCGATAGCCGACTTTAGTTTACCGGAAAACATCGCGTTTCGTGATTCAAGTCGGCGAGTACGCCGACGCTATTGACTAAAAAACTCTCGGAGAGAGGTCGCCTACCTTCATCAAGGAAAAATAAAACCGAAAATTCAAGTGAAATGAGTATACCATGACTAATCACTTTTTATTGAACTCTTTCAGAGTTCGTTTTGATTTTTTGTACTTTCCCCGTGCTGCGTTCCGCTTGCACGGGGTTATCAAAATGGAACTCCTTCGGAGTTGTTTCAGTTACTTTACGCGAAATCCTTACCATAAACCGTTACATTTATTGATTGTCCTTCACTTTTTTTGCCGTTTCAAAAAATGATCAATTCAAACGAAAAAATGTTGCCAAACCTCAAAAGCATTGCCGAAGAAATCGAACAGGAATTTGAACGCGATATGAATCTTTGGTATCCGCGAACCCTTGATCCGCGCGGCGGATTTCATACAGCGTTCGGACGCGATTGGAACCTGATTCCGTACGAAACCAAAGGAATCGTCCATCAGTCCCGAATGATCTGGACAGCATCGGAAGTTGTTCGCCATCGCCCCACCTGGTCAGAAAAATTGTTGCCGTTAATTCAACACGGTACAAAATTTCTGCGCGAAAAAATGTGGGACGAAAAATGCGGCGGATTCTTTTGGGAAATCAAAGAGAACGGAACTCCAATTGAAGAAAACGCTTTTATGAAACACGCCTACGGTATGGCGTTTGCCATTTATGGTTTGGCAGCGGCTTATCGAGTTACACAAAATAAAGCCGACCTGGATTTTGCACGGGAAACATTTTTCTGGCTGGATCGCCATGCTCACGATTTGCGTTACGGCGGTTATTTTGAGGAATATTATCGTGACGGACGCCTGATGACGGAGCCGCCGAAAGAATCTCCCGAAATCGTACAGGGAAAAGTTCGCGAACCGCTCGGTTGCAAATCCATGAATTCGCATATCCATCTGCTCGAAGCATTCACCGTTTTGTACGAAATTTGGCACGATGAAACGCTTCGTTCACGTCTTGAAGAGTTGCTGTTTCTTGTTACGGAACGCATCATCACTTGGCCCGGTGCCATGCGGCAGTTTTTCAAAGCGGATTGGACTCCGGCAGCAACGTATGTTTCGTTCGGGCATGATGTCGAAACCGCCTATCTGCTCGCCGAAGCCGCTGCCGCGTTGGGACGCCCCAACGACGAACCTCTCCGGCGTATCGGAAAATCATTGGTCGATCACTCGCTTCGTTACGGTTGGGACGAAAAGCACGGCGGTTTTTGTTACGACGGAGCGACATTCGCAAAACCGGCGGTATTAAGCAAGTTTTGGTGGGTTCAGGCAGAAGGACTCAACTCGCTCCTTTTAATGCACGATCAATTCGGCTCGGAAGAAATTAATTATTGTCACTATTTCGCCGAGCAATGGAATTTCATACGGAATTATATTATCGATACGGAATACGGCGGTTGGTACGCTGTAACAGAAGCAGATGGCTCCAATCCGCAAGGGTTGAGCAAAATTCTGAATGTCCAACCGGCAGGTTTGGAAAAATCACATCTCTGGAAAGCAGCCTATCACGAAGTCCGAGCATTACTCAATACCGCACGAAAACTCGAAAAAATTTGTGATTTGTGATTTGGGGTTTGGGGGTTGTGATTTGGAGTTTGGGGGTCGCTTGCGTCCCCCACTCCCAAAACCACAAAAATTATCAAATCCCACCGCGTTGCGATGGGCTGGGTTATCATGCCCTTTCAGGGCAAATCTCTGAATACCTACTACCAAGTTCTCCCATTTCCATTGCGTCATTTTTATTCGGGGAAATCATTCACTGGAAGTTAATGGGAGGTTGTCAGAACTTTGATTAAACTGATTTAATAATTAACACTGATTGACTGTAAAAAATAAAATCACAGTCAATCTGTTAATCAGTTGAATCATAGTTCAGACCCTCCATTATCTTTCCTTAACCAATCCCATAAATCAGGCACGAACAATGAGAGAACTTCGTACTACAAAAATCATTCCCCCACAAAAAATGAAATAATCAGGTAAATTTTTAGCCAACAGCAACCAATTCGTCATGTTTCGCAGCAACGAGTTTGGCTTGAATTTCTTTTAAGTGCCGTTGGTATGACCGATATTCGACACGGCTGGCAGGGCTGGGCGAATCTTGCATCTGCCGCTCTATCCGACGCAAAATCTCTTTAACCCGAACGATATTACCTTCCAAATACGCAATGTCATTACATATTAAACCTCTTTTGGAATGAAAAAACGGAATCGAATTCAATTCAACGCTTCGGCAAATTCGTCCGGCGTTTGGCATGTTGCGGCTTCGACATTTAATGATTCCAAGGCAATTGGGTCATTCATTTGACGAATCGCCGCTTCAATTTTGTTGGGAACTGTCGTGAATCTTTTTCGTAAAACTTTCAAAATAGCGTTCTGCCAGAATTTCACCATTTTTGCTTCGCCTTCGGCGATTCCTTCGGCAATTCCTTCGGCAATTAAGGCATCTAAAGCAGATGTTGACATTTTAACAACTCCTTCTTTTTCGGTTTGTTGGATAACATTCTTAAAATCGTCTGGTAGAAAATGTTTCGCGCTGGTGGTGGCGTAATACACGGCGTCTTGCCATTCCCTTTGCGATTCCGGTAAGTGCATTGTCGGTCGCAACTTTCGGTAAACCTCCATCAGTTTTTCGGCAACTCCTTCTTTGTAAAAAACCGCTTGCAATGCCATGAAAAAGACACTCAATTCAAGGTCTTCGGGAAAATCTTTGGGATCAAGCGG
>JAISQH010000111.1 GCA_031274385.1 Planctomycetaceae bacterium
AAAATCAGGTTGAAAATAAGGTAAGACGCAAGCGTGAGGCAAGCCGTTTGATAATGAACCGCGATTGCGTCACTCTCCACTCCCCAGCGTCTTTGCACGCAAAATAAAATGGACAGTTACGATAAGTGGCACGAAGGGATGCCCCCACAAAATCCGAAATAATCAGAAAATTTTGGTTCGGATTATTAGGACATATTGTTAATGATGGGAAAACGCTCCAGAAATTCTCTTGCATGTTCACTTTCATTTATTGCTGCTATGCGAATCCATTTGAATGCTTCTTCAAAATCTTTGGAAACTCCATCACCATTGTAATAACAGAGACCGAGATTACATTGTGCGTTTGTGTTTCCTTGTTCTTGGGGCGAAACATCATTTTTAATCGACACGCTACATGCGGGACAAACAACAGCCCCGTCCGAAAGTTCCTTATTGCAGTTTGTACAAAACATCGTAAAGTCTCCTGTAAAGGTTTGTTAAAACCATTGTTAAAGTTACCGAAATCAAAAACGTTTGGACTTCGGTTTTCGTATTGTTTTTAATGGAAAATGGGGAAATACGAAAATTTGCCATTGTCCATTTTTCATTCCTTCCACTTCCTTAATTGGTTTTGTGAAAAGAGTAGTGATGCCCGCATATACAAGTTTTACCCAGATAATCTCTTGAGTCGCAAACAAATTTTGTGCAGGAATAACATTGGCTGCATTGACCGCGATACTCCGGCTCAAACGGCGTTACATTGGACGAAACAGTAGCTTTAGGATCATAGATGGCTGAACCGGAATTACCCGTGATACTGTCAATTCGCTGGCGAGTAATGTCAGCCTGAATTCGTGCATTATCTTGCAATATCTTATCCCGCTTCTGTTCCGCCTTCGCAAGTTCCTGTCTCTCCCATTCCTGTCTTCTTCCCTGTCTTCTTGCCATTTCCTGTTCCATCCATCTCGCCATATCTTGTTGCAACGATAAATTATTATCATTCGCTACTGGTCGAACCGGAGGTTGCTGGACGGCAACAGTTTTCTTTTGCGGCGGTTGTAATGATCCACTGTCGTCGGAATCAAAATCGCTTTTCCGTTTCGTTTTTGAACCTTTTCCCGATTTCCCGCCTGCTTCAATGAGAATTTCCCGTTTTTCGTCCGTACCGGCAAAATCAAACGGCGTATTGTCGTCTTCGTTTTTGGCATTGACATCCGCCTTCTTGTCAATCAAATATTGTAAGTGTTCGATCTTCTCATTACCTCCTTTCGCAAAAAAGTGAAGCGGTGTGTCGCCGTTCTCATTTTTGGCATTGATGTTTGCTCCTTTTGAAATAAGAAATTTCATTGCGTCGAGATTCCACGCGCAAAACAACGGAGTCTCGCCGTTATTAGTTTTTATTTCTGTATCGTTTTTCCAGATGGGAAGGATATATTTTATCACATCAACATCGGGATTCCTTGCTGCTGCGTGGAGAGTGGTAAAACCCGTTTTTGTTTTTGCTTTGGGATTAGCATCTTTCTCGACAAGGTATTTTACGGTTTTTACATTAGAAATAACTGCTGCCAAAATTAACGGTGTCCCATGGACATTTTTTTTCGTTGACATTTGCTCCTTTATCAACAAGATATTTAATCACGCGAAGTTCCACTTTACTATGTATTGCGCGCTGAAGTGGTGACGCAGGGTTTGCAACTAAATACTTACGTGCCCATGCAGGTACATCTGATTCGTTAAAATAAGGCTCTTCGCCTTGTTTGAGCCCGTCGATGAATTGTTCTATCTTTCCCAATTCAGCACCTTGACATAATAAATTACAAAGTAGCTCTGTGTTGATTATCTTTGTTTTGACAGTCCACCTAGCAGATCCAAATCCAGGCACACGAATATCATTTAAGCTGTTTTCTGCATCTTCCAAAATACTTATTCTTTCAAAATCTTTGGATATGAAAAAGAAATTTTGTGCCGACGATTTCGGTACAAAAATTAGCGTAACAACAGCAGTCAAAAGAACGGCAACAACATTCAAGTTCAAAATCTTTTTCATTGGAATCTCCACATTTCATTGTGAAAACTGATAAAAACGTAACAGTTAAAAGTTGCGCACGAAGGACACAAAGGAGTTAATCGTGCGCTAAGTGAAGTGCCTTGCGTTTTCAACAATGGAACAAGTTTCATATTTGTCAACAGATTATACAGATTGAACAGATTAGAATATTTTATTTAAAAACAATCTGTATAAATCTGTTGACAAAAAAACTAATGTAACGGTCTATTTTAATTTTGTTTATTGTTTATTGTTTAAAATTTCCATGTATAAAGTTGTGAGTAATGTAACTGTTTAAGACAGATCGGACAGGCGGCTACGTACCGATTGCGCGAGAATGAAGCGAGAATGACGGAAGCGGCAAAGAGACAGAGAAAATGTGTCAAAGAGACGGAGACGTAAAATCTCCGACATTTAATAATGTTAAAATAGGGGGGGGGGGGCTATCTGTGCAGTTTTGAAAAGCAACATCGAACGGACTCAATATAAGATTAAGATAAGATGAGACGTAAAGGAAAAAGAAACGTCGCTATTCTAGCAATCCGATTTCAGATTGCAAGCGGGGGAGGATTTTTTGGGGGGTTATTTGGTTATTTTGTTGTAACGGTCTCTTTTCAGGATTCTACCACGAAACACACGAAATTTCACGAAAAAAATGAAACAATTTGATTTGTCAATTTTTTTATAACATGAAGTTATAAAACTCTTCCTTTTAAAACTAACCTTGAATTTCTTGGCGTTTTTGCGCGCAAATGAAAATAGACTGTTATTACTCTTTCTTCCTATTCTCGTTCTCCATTCTTCCTACGATTTCCGCCGATAAGGAGCGGCGGCGGCGAAAAAAGTCTGAATGGCGAGTGTTGCAATTTGTTCCGGTTGAAAATGTTCTTGCCGCATCTCTTCCTTAACGATTTTCCGCAGAATCCAACCGGCGTTTTTGTAAAAGATAATCGTTCCGAACAGGCTGAAAACACATTTCCATCGGATGTGTTCCGGTGTTGCCGGATCGAAATATTCGTCGATGTAACGATAAAGAATTTTGTAATCCTGAAGAATATATTCCTGAAGTTTTTCGCCGCAACTTGATGTCGGATCATGCAATTCCCGAAAAATCAACTGCACTTTCCAGCAAATCAATTCGGTTGCGAAAATTTCTTTGGTTCGCCGTACGATGATGTCACGAAAACGTTCTTCAAACGGGCGTGACGGATCGGGATCGGCGTAGTTTAACGGCGTGAAAGACGAATACGTCGATGCAAACACCTCTTTGTACAAACCTTCTTTACTTCCGAAATAATAATTGATCGCGGCTTGATTCACTTTTGCCGCCGAACAAATTTCCCGAACCGTTGTTGCGGCAAATCCTTTTTGGGCAAAAATCGGTCCTGCCGCTTCGATAATTCGTAATTGAGCCGTATCGGTCATCATTGAAACATTTCTGTACTTCGTTGGCTAAGAATGACAAGTTAAAAACACTGTATTAAACAATTGTATCATACAGGCATTTGATTGGAATGGCTTGCTTCGATTTTATTTTACTGGTTCGGTTTTACTGGTTCGGTTTTACTGGTTTCGTTATCCGGCATCGATACCGAAATCCCGTACCGTAAAAAGAGAACGGAGCGTAAGTCCTTTTTTATCAAAGGCTTCCGCACCGCCTTCCAAGCGGTCAATGATTGCAACCACGCCATCGACGAGAACACCGACGTTTTTGACCCGTTCTACGGCTTCCAATGAGGAACCGCCTGTCGTGACCACATCTTCAACGATGACAACATGATCACCGGCGACAAGGGGACCTTCGACGAACTGATTGGTTCCGTGTCCTTTACTTTGCTTGCGAACCATAAACCCTTTGAGTGGAATATCTTGAAATGCCGCAACCGTAATAATTGCGGCGGTGATCGGATCGGCACCAATGACCATACCGCCAACCGCTTGGGGCATGATGTTATCCATTTGAAATAATTCCAGAAAACCTTCGCCGATCAGTTTGGCTCCGACTGAATCCAGAGTAATCTGACGACAGTCAAGATAATATTTTGCCTTTTTGCCGGAAGCCAAAGTGAAGTCACCGAACTTCAACGCTTTTTCCAGAATCATGGATTGAAGCAGAATTTTGTCGTACATCGACAGAGTTAAAAGTTAGACGTTACGAGACCAATAAAATCAATACGAAAACTTATTTTATCCGTTTTGCTTGGTATTTCAACCGATTTCCGCCAAAGAACCGGAAAGTTTTAAAATTAAATCCGGTTTTTTTCAAGAATTGAAAATGGAAAATGGATAATTGAAAATAGATAATTGAAAATTGATCATCGAAAAAGAAATAAAATTCTTAGTTTCTAATTCTCCTGCCTACTTCCAATTTTCCATTGTCAATTTTCAATTTTCCATTTTCAATTCCTCCAAGATTTCGGCGGCGAGACGAACGCAATCGATGCATTTTGTTTCTCCTTTTTTTCGCATTGGTTTGCAGAGGAGATTACCTGCTGAGTTTTGAAATCGGTTTTTCATTGTTTCGTGTTCTGATTCCGGCAGCAGCAACAACGCCGCGTGCAAGGCGCCGCAAAGCCCGTGTGGAGCCTTACCGCCGCCGCAAGATTTCAGTGGTTCGAGCAAATCGTCGCGTCCAAATGCCTTCGCCACCGCCTGAGCACAGTTGTACTCCTTGCGGAACCGGGAAAATAATGTAACTGCTGTTTGGGATTCCGAAGTAGTCATGGTAAAATGAAAAAAAATGAATGCTATGTATTATTTATTAATTATTATTTTCCAAACCATGATTGTCAACAATTCATTGGTTTTTAAGTGGTTTCGGGTTGCCGTATGAAATGAACTTTACAAACCTGGGTCGCCTATACCCCTTGGCGCATTCAAATATTTGTGTAGGATACTGCTTTTCTATGAGATCGTAGCTCAGTTGGTAGAGCAACGGACTTTTAATCCGTAGGTCTCGGGTTCGAGCCCCGACGATCTCAGTGCGAATTAGTTGATGGGAACTTCTAAAAACCAAGATTAACCACGAAACACACGAAATTTCACGAAAAATATAATTGCTGTAAATCGTTTATAATAAAAAAGTTATAACAAAAACTCTTTCGTGTATTTTTGTG
>JAISQH010000143.1 GCA_031274385.1 Planctomycetaceae bacterium
TCTTTTTTAACCACGAAAAACACAAAAAACACGTAACTGTCTATTTTCATTTGCGCGCAAAGACGCAAAGAATCAAATGAGTATCGTTATCGTCTCCGTTATCAATTTCATTGTGGCGATTTTTTCGTTTTAGAAGTTCCCAAAAATGAAAAATGAGGATTCTACCACGAAAAACACGAAATTTCACGAAAAAATGAAACAAATTTTTTTATAACATGATTTGTAAATTTTTATAACATGAAATTATAAAAATCTCCCTTGAGTAAAATAATAATAAACGCCGTCAAAAATAGAAGAAGTTAAAACTAACCTTGAATTTCTTTGCGTCTTTGCGCGCAATCCTTAAAAAATAAAATAGACAGTTACGAATAGTTGAGAGTGGATAGTGGAGAAGTGGAGAGTGACGCAAGCGATGGGCGTAACCGTTTGTGGTCATTTTGCTTTTTCCACGAAGAAACATCAAATTTCGTACAAAACATTTTTTTTTCAACGAGGTTTATTATGAAACGATTTGTTATTACTATTGTTGTGTTGTTTATTGGTTTTGAGGTTTTGGCTGAGCCGTTGGCACAAACGGAGGCAGAAATCCAAAAATGCCTCGAAAAACGTGTCACGATTTCCATTACCGAAAATACTACGTTTGCCGGTCTCTTTGCCATTCTCAATGAGCATGGTATTCAGGCGGAAATTGACCCTAAAGGAGCCGGTGCATTGGGAGTTCTACAAAGTTCACCGGTTGTTCGTGAAAATTTTACAATTCGGGATATTCCCTTGCGTCGGCTTTTGCGGCTTATTCTTGATGAATATGATTTGACTTACATCATCGACGAAGGATTTTTACTCATTACGTCTCAAGAAGAAGCAAATAAATACAGGAAGGTCAAAGTCTATGAAGTTGCCGATCTCGTTCGCAATACTGATTTCAAACCGGGAAAAAAAGTTTGGATCCGTTTCCCCGGATTCGGTGGCAATTTTGGCGGAGTTGGAGTTTCTGTGATGGCGGAAGTGCCGGAATGCCTCACGAAAGAAGAAGTCGGATACGTTGGAAATTTTGGCGGAGTTTCTGGTGCTTCACCAACACCATCTTCCCAATCCGGACATTGGACTGAAATGCAAGAGTACGATTTCTCTGAACTGATGGATTTGATCGAATGTATTATTTCACCGGATTCTTGGGACGAAGGTGCTGAGATGATGGAATTTTATCCGGGACTCTGCTTGGTTGTTTATCAAACAGACGAAATTCACGAAAAAATCGAACAATTACTAAACGAATTACGAACCAAAGTTGCCGAACGCAACAAGACAAAAACCGTACCAATTTCAAAACCAAAACGAAAACCAACGCTTTTGTTACGCCGTTGATTTTCTTAACCGTTTTGTCAGGGCGAGTTGTTTGGTTGTGACGAAAAATATGAGCGCAACATTATCAGACCCACCGCAAACGCATCTCGAATATGACCGCGAGGAAATGTCGGAGATTGTGAATCGTCTTGTGAAGGTGTACGATCCGCTCCGCATTTACCTTTTCGGTTCGTACGCTTGGGGAACGCCCAATCAAGACAGTGATTATGATTTGTGTGTTGTGGTTGAAAAAAGCGATACGATTAAAAAATGGGAACGCACCATCAAAGGACTGGATACTCTTCGTCAGGGAGAAATTCGGCAATCGGTTGATCTTCTTGTTTTTGCGCTTCCTGAATTTGAACGAGCCGCCGCCCATCCTTCAACATTGGCACACCCAATCAAAAACAGAGGACTGATATTGTACGAAAATCGCTATGACGATGCCCGCAAAAATTTGAAACCGGAAGATTTAATTAGTATGAGACAATTCTACGAAGCATGGTTGTACAAAGCCGAAAGTGATTTGAAATTAGCCCAAGTTGCTTCCCAACACATTCCGCCCATATTGGACGGTTCGGTTTTTCACACGCAACAGTGTGCTGAAAAAGCATTGAAAGCATTCCTTTCTTTCAATCGGCAACCGATTCATAAAACACATAAGTTGGAAGAATTGATTAAGCAATGTGCCGAAGTGGATTCGTCGTTTAACGATTTATTGACGGAGGCACAATTTTTGACACCAAAAGTGAGTGAATTTCGTTATCCTGATTCCTTTGACGGTCATGACGATTTATCAAGACTCGACCCAACCGAAGCCGATACGAAAAAAGCCCTCAACACCGCAACCACAATCCTCGAATTTGTAAAACGAAAAATCGGAAGGAATTTTGAGAATACGAAATAAACGAAAAAACGAAACAGACGAAAATTTTGTTTTCAATATTCTTTTGTCTATTTCGTTATTTCGTGTATTTTGTAGTTAAAAATAGCGGAGAAAAAACATGCAGGAATTACCGAATCTCAATAACATTGCCGATAATAATGAACCGGAGCCAAAAACAGAGAAGGAATATCGTTATCTTTATACACTTCTTGCGGTACTTATGATGATATTGGGACGTCGTATTTTCAATTACAGTGGTGTTCCGGCGATTACTTCGTGGCAAGGTTGGTTATTAACCGTGTTGATTGTAGTTTTGGCGGCAGAAATTGTCATACAACTTGCGAAAAAATGGTGCAGTGAGGACATAGTAAAAATGTTACTGGACTGTTATGTACCCGTTTGTTGTTCCGTTATTGAAATTTTAACATTTTATTTTTAACACAAAAAATGATGACTTACAAGTTTACAGCCTTGATCGAAAGAGACACGGAAAGCGGTTTGTATGTCGGGACTGTTCCCAACTTACCCGGTGCGCATACGTTCGGCGAAACAATA